>JAPSJG010000243.1 GCA_031178305.1 Sinorhizobium sp. | reverse complement strand
GACGTCAATGTCGTCGATGTCGAGGAGGTCGATGGCGTGCTCCGGCCGCTGCGCATGCGCGAACGCATCCGCGCCGAGGGGCCGTCGATTGCCTATGCGTCCGGATATCATGGGCTTTCCGGCCCGAAGAATTTTGCTGCCTAAGGAACTGAACCCCATGTATCGTTACGACGAATTCGATCACGCCTTCGTTTCCGCACGTGTCGAGCAGTTCCGCGATCAGGTAGAGCGGCGCCTGTCGGGCGAATTGGCCGAGGATGCCTTCAAGCCGCTGCGGCTGATGAACGGCGTCTATCTGCAACTCCACGCCTATATGCTGCGCGTCGCCATTCCCTATGGCACGCTGTCGAGCCGACAGATGCGCATGCTCGCGCATATCGCCCGCAAATACGACCGGGGTTATGGGCACTTCACCACGCGCCAGAACATCCAATACAACTGGCCACGCCTGTCCGACACGCCGGACATCCTCAAGGAGCTGGCGAGCGTCGAGATGCATGCGCTGCAGACGTCCGGCAACTGCATTCGCAACGTGACGGCGGACCATTTCGCCGGCGCCGCGGCCGATGAAGTCGCCGATCCGCGTCCCTATGCGGAAATCCTCCGCCAGTGGTCGAGCGTCCATCCGGAGTTTTCCTTCCTGCCGCGCAAGTTCAAGATCGCCGTCACCGGCGCCGAGCGTGATCGCGCCGCGATCCAGGTGCACGACATCGGCCTGCATCTGAAGAAGGATGAGAATGGCAAGCTCGGTTTTGCCGTCTATGTCGGCGGCGGGCAGGGCCGTACCCCGATGATCGCCAAGAAGATTCGCGACTTGCTGCCGGCGGAGGATCTTCTCTCCTATACGACGGCGATCATGCGCGTTTACAACCTCTATGGCCGCCGCGACAACAAGTACAAGGCACGCATCAAGATCCTGGTGCACGAGACGGGCGCAGAAGAGCTGGCACGCCAGGTCGAAGCCGAATTCGCCAGCCTCAAGGACACGGAACTGAAGCTGCCCGACGCCGACATCCAGGCGATCGCCGCCTATTTCGCGCCGCCGGCCCTGCCGGAAAGGCCGGAAGGCTGGGGCAACCTTGCCCGCTGGAAGAAGGCCGATACGGCCTTCGATCATTGGGTTCGCCAGAACGTCCAGCCGCATAAGCACCCGGATTATGGGATGGTGACTATCTCGCTGAAGCCGATCGGCGGCATTCCGGGCGACGCGAGCGACGCCCAGATGGAGGCGGTTGCCGATATCGCCGAGGAATATGCCTTCGACGAGATCCGCGTCAGCCATGAGCAGAACCTGATCCTGCCGCATGTAGCGCTGGCCGACTTGGAGCTGGTCTACCGGGCTCTCGTCGCCGCCGGTCTCGCGACGGCAAATGCCGGGCTGATCACCGATATCATCGCCTGTCCTGGCCTGGACTACTGCGCGCTTGCCAATGCGCGCTCCATTCCGGTCGCACAGGAGATTTCCAGCCGCTTCGGCTCGCCCGAACGGCAGGCCGAAATCGGTGAGCTCAAGATCAAGATTTCCGGCTGCATCAATGCCTGCGGCCATCATCACGTCGGCCATATCGGCCTGCTCGGCGTCGAGAAGAAGGGCGCAGAGCTCTACCAGATCACGCTTGGTGGATCGGGGGATGAGAACACCTCGATCGGCGAGATCATCGGCCGCGGCTTCGAGCCGGAGAAGGTGACGGACGCGGTCGAGACGATCGTCGATACCTATCTTCAGCTCCGCCGGGACAAGGCCGAATCCTTCCTCGAAGCCTATCGCCGCGTGGGTCCGCAGCCTTTCAAGGATGCCCTATACGGCGGCGGCGCCCAGGAAGCCGCGTGACAGAAGCCGCTGAACAGGAATAGAACGATGACGAAAATCTGGAAAGAAAGCGGTTTCGTGCACGACGACCCCTGGGTCGTCGAGACCGAGGAGACGAAGGCGGGGTCGAACGAGAGGGCGATCGTCGGCCTCGATCTTTTCCTGGAGCAGGCTGCGGCCGGCGGCTCTGGTCTGGGCGTCTTGATCTCACCTGCCGATGACGTCACCCGTCTGGAGCCGCATCTCGACCGGATCTCTCTGGTGGCTGTGGCGTTTCCCGCCTTCAATGACGGACGCGCCTTCAGCCATGCCTCGCTCCTGCGCACGCGGCTTGGTTTCGACGGCGAAGTCCGGGCCGTCGGCGACGTGCTGATCGACCAGATCCCGCTGATGCTGCGCTGTGGTATCGACAGCTTCTCGGTCACCAATGCGACGGCGATCAAGCGGCTTGCGGAAGGGCGGCTGCCGGGGATCGCCAATCACTACCAGCCGACGGCGAAGCCGTCTGCAAACACCAATTCCTATAGCTGGCGCCGCGTCTCCTAAAAAAATCGGCCCGCGACAGTGTGAAGCAAGGCGAAATCCTCTAAAGCGCCCTATATTTGGAAGGGAATTGCTTTCAATTGGCCGAGCCTTGGAATATCCGCTTGTACTTGATAGAAAGCGTCACCATTACAGGACTGAAGCCACGATGAATGCTCCGGCAAAAAAGGAAGATTTCGCGGTGCAGGCACCGGCGGGTGTCTTCGTCGAAACGGTCACGAGCGTCGAGCACTACACGGACCGGCTCTTCCGCTTTCGCATGACACGCCCGCAGGAGTTTCGCTTCCGCTCGGGCGAATTTGCGATGATCGGCCTGATGGTCGGCGACAAGCCCATCTATCGCGCCTACTCGGTTGCGAGCCCCGCCTGGGACGAGGAACTGGAGTTCTTCTCGATCAAGGTGCCGGACGGTCCGCTGACCTCGAATCTGCAGAAGATCCAGCCGGGTGACCAGGTGCTGATGCGCAAGAAGCCGACGGGCACGCTGGTGCTCGACGCGCTCGTGCCCGGCCGCCGGCTCTATATGTTCTCGACCGGCACAGGCATTGCGCCCTTTGCGAGCCTCATCCGCGATCCGGAGACCTACGAGAAGTTCGAGGAGGTCATCCTCACGCACACCTGCCGCGAGGTGGCGGAACTGAAATATGGGTTCGATCTGATCGAGGAAATCCGCAATCATGAATTCCTGAGCGAGATCGTCGGCGACAAGCTGCGCCACTATGCGACGGTGACCCGCGAGGATTACTCCTTCCAAGGCCGCATCACGGATCTCATGGCCAACGGCAAGTTCTTCGCCGATCTCGGCCTGCCGCCGCTCGACCCGGCCATCGACCGCGGCATGATCTGCGGCTCGACGGCGATGCTCAAGGACACGAAGGAGATCCTCGAGGCCGCTGGCCTGACCGAGGGTGCCAACAACAAGCCGGCTGAGTTCGTCATCGAGCGCGCCTTCGTCGGCTGATCCGACGAGCGAGAGAAGCAACAGAAGAGGGGTGCGTCTCACGACGTGCCTCTTTCTTTTCATTATGCCTGCTGTCGCACGCCCGGCGCACCGACGCGGCACCGCTCTACCGCATGTCTCCTTAAATCGACCGCGATTCAGGGGCAAAGATATGCAGCAACTCAAAGTGTTACAGCGACCTTTGCGCACCTGATAAGACGCGCGCCCTTGCGCCACGGCCACTCGCTCGCGCGTTGCGGTGCGGCGTACGAAACGAAACGGCCCGCCTCGGATGAGACGGGCCGTTTCGATTGGACCTCGCCGCCGGACCTCAGTGCAGGATCTGACTGAGGAACAGCTTTGTGCGTTCGTGCTGCGGATTGTCGAAGAACTCGGCGGGCGAATTCTGTTCGACGATCTGGCCTTGGTCCATGAAGATCACGCGGTGGGCGACCTGGCGCGCGAAGCCCATTTCATGGGTCACGCAGAGCATGGTCATGCCTTCTTCGGCAAGGCCAACCATCGTGTCTAGCACTTCTTTGATCATTTCCGGATCGAGCGCCGAGGTCGGCTCGTCGAAAAGCATGATCTTTGGATTCATGCAGAGCGAGCGGGCGATCGCGACGCGCTGCTGCTGACCGCCCGAAAGCTGGCCCGGATATTTGTGCGCCTGCTCGGGGATCTTGACGCGCGTGAGGAAATGCATGGCGATCTCCTCGGCTTCCTTCTTCGGCATCTTGCGTACCCAGATCGGCGCCAAGGTGCAGTTTTCCAAAATCGTCAGATGCGGGAAGAGATTGAAGTGCTGGAAGACCATGCCGACTTCGCGGCGCACTTCGTCGATCTTCTTGAGATCGTTGGTGAGTTCGATCCCGTCGACGACGATCTTGCCCTTCTGATGTTCCTCCAGGCGATTGATGCAGCGGATCATCGTCGACTTGCCGGAGCCCGAGGGGCCGGCAATGACGATGCGCTCGCCGCGCATCACCTTGAGATTGATGTCCCGCAGGACGTGGAAATCACCATACCACTTGTTCATGTTGGTGATTTCAATCGCCACGTCCGTCGCCGAGACGGTCATTTTTGAAGCGGCGGCATTTGCCATGTGTGTTCCCCTATTTATCGTTGGCTCTTATCGAGCAGACGTTCCATGAAGCCTGAATAACGCGCCATCCCGAAGCAGAAAAGCCAGAAAACGAAGCCAGCGAAGATCAGGCCCGTCAGCGGCGTCACGGCGGATGCCCAGTTCGTGTCTGTGAAATTCAGGCGAACGATACCGAGCAGATCGAACATGCCGATGATCGACACGAGTGAGGTGTCCTTGAACAGGCCGATGAAGGTGTTGACAATGCCCGGAATGACCAGCTTCAGCGCCTGCGGCAGCACGATGAGACCCATCTTCTGCCAATAGCTTAAGCCGAGCGAATCGGCGCCCTCGTACTGGCCATTCGGGATGGCCTGCAAGCCGCCGCGCACGACTTCCGCCATATAGGCCGAGGCGAACAGCGACACGCCGATCAGGGCGCGCAGGAACTTGTCGAAGGTGACTCCCTGCGGCAGGAACAATGGCAGCATCACACTCGCCATGAACAGAACCGTGATCAGCGGAACGCCGCGGACGATCTCGATGAAGACCGTGCAAAGCATCTTGATGACCGGCATGTTCGACCGCCGCCCGAGCGCGAGCAGAATTCCCAGTGGCAATGAAACCGCGATCCCGACGAAGGACAGGACGAGGGTCACCATGAGGCCGCCCCACAGCGGGGTCTCTACAAAGGTGAGGCCTAACCAGCCACCGGGGAGCAGGATCGTGGCGATGATCGGCAGCACGGCCAAGAGCAGGATAGCGTTCAGTCCCTTGTACGGCACGCGCGGGATCAGCATCGGCACGAGGAAGAGGACGAACAGAATGCCGACCAACGCAGGACGCCAGCGTTCCTCAATGGGATAACGGCCAAAGAGGAATTGATCGAACTTGGCGCTGACGAAAGCCCAGCAGGCCCCGCTCCAGCCGTCCGGCTGCGAACCGCCCTGGGCCAGGGTGGCGCAGACGCCGCGGCCGCCGCCGGTCCAGGCGGCATCGATAAAGAGCCAGCGGATTGCCGGTGGCACCAGCCACGCCAGGACGAGCAGGCTGATGATCGTCAGAGCCGTATCCTTGGGCGTGGCAAAAAGGTTCTTCCGGAACCAGGAGACAATTCC
The DNA here is from genome assembly GCA_031178305.1 of Sinorhizobium sp. Classification (GTDB taxonomy): domain Bacteria; phylum Pseudomonadota; class Alphaproteobacteria; order Rhizobiales; family Rhizobiaceae; genus Sinorhizobium. The sequence goes on along the minus strand of JAPSJG010000243.1, from coordinate 706 downwards.
GCTCTCCAGCGCCGGTGCGGGTGACGCTCCGATCATCGAAGCACGAACGAAAGATGCCTGATGCGTGCTCATGATCTTACCTCTCCACCAGCGCCATGCGAGCGTTGTACCAGTTCATGAACAGCGAGGTCGCAAGGCTCAAGCTGAGATAAACGATGAGCCAGATGCTCACCACTTCGATCGACTGTCCGGTCTGGTTGAGGATCGTGCCGCCTACGGCGACGAGGTCCGCGTAACCGACGGCGACCGCCAAGGACGAGTTCTTGGTGAGGTTGAGATACTGGCTGGTCAACGGCGGGATGATGATGCGCATCGCCTGCGGCACGACCACAAGCCGTGTCGTCAGCCCGGGGCGGATGCCAAGCGCATGCGCCGCCTCCGTCTGTCCCTTCGAAACGCCGCGGATACCCGCCCGGACGATCTCGGCGATAAACGCTGCCGTATAGAAGGACAGGGCGAGGAAGAGCGACATGAATTCCGGTCCCACAACCGAGCCGCCGGTCAGATTGAACCTGCCCGCGATCGGTATGTCGAAAGTCAGAGGCGCGCCGGTTACGAGAAAGGTCACCAGCGGCAAGCCGACGGCGAGCCCGAGTACGGACCACAAGACCGGAAAGCGCTGGCCAGTTGCCATCTGCCTCTGGCGCGCATAACGGGCAACGAGGAAACTCGCGGCGATGCCGATGAGGAACGCTAGGAGCGTGTA
>JAPSJG010000242.1 GCA_031178305.1 Sinorhizobium sp. | reverse complement strand
CGATAGTTCCCCCATTCCAATGGAAGGGGAATTCAGATGCGAATAGATAGTCTTTTCCACAGTGTTGTCGGCGCTTGCCTATTCTTTTCCAGTCCAGTTATGGCCGATGTTCTTTTGAACGGTCGCGGCGCCACGCCCGAAATGATCGTCCGTGTGGCAAAAGGCGAAGCCGTTACGGTCGACGGCGAAAGCCTCGACAAGGTCGAACGGGCATATGCCGTGCTCTTGCAGGGCGCGAAGGAAGGGCAGGAGATCTATGGTCTGACCGTCGGCGTCGGGTGGAACAAAGACCGGAAGATGGTCGATGCCACCGGGGAACTTACGCCAGAGCTCATGGAGGCGTCGCGAGAATTCAACGAAGGGCTACTGCGCGCCCATTCCGTGGGGGTCGGCCCAGATGCCGCAGTGCCCGTGGTTCGCGCCGCCATGGCCGTCCGCCTCAACAACATCCTGACGGGCGGCCCGGGCGTTCAGCCTCACGTCGCCGAGATGCTTCTCGCGTTCCTGAACAAGGGCATCACGCCGACCATGCCTTCGCGCGGCTCGGTCGGTCAGGCGGATATGACGCTGCTCAGCCATATCGGCCTTGCCATGCTCGGTGAAGGCGACGTCGACTATCAGGGCCGCCGGATGTCCGCCGCAGAGGCCCTCAAGGCCGCTGGCATCGAGCCGCTAAAACCGTTTGGCAAGGACGGCCTCGCGATCCTCAGCTCCAATGCCTACGCCGCGGGTCTCGCGGCCCTTGCCATCCACGATGCCGAGCAGCTTCTCTCTACGTCTCGCCTCGTCTATGCGCTCAGCCTTGAGGGCCTGAACGGCAACGTCTCCCCTCTTCTCGAAGACGTCGCCGCGCTCCGACCTTTCCCGAGCCATTTGAGCTCGACGGCGGAACTGCGGGCGCTGCTCGAAGGCAGCTACCTGTGGCAGGCGGATGACAAGCGCATCCTCCAGGACCCATTGAGTTTCCGCACCGCACCCTACCTGCTCGGCAGCTTTGCCGACAGCCTGGCGCGTACCAAAGCGCTCGTGGAAATCCAGATCAACTCCTCGGACGACAATCCCGGTATTGTGGTGGGCGTCGAGCCGAAGTCGGACCTCTTCCAGGCGCGCCGCGGTTATGTCGAAGGCGGCGCCGTGCTTCCGACGGCGAACTTCGAGCCGCTGCCTTGGATCATCGCCTTCGAGGAACTCGGCATAGTACTGGCGCACCATACGACGGCATCGTCCGAACGCGTGCTGAAGCTCAACAACCCAACCCATACGAAGCTGGCGCGATATCTCGGCACGGAGAACACACACCACGCTTTCCTCGTGGTCGAGGCGCCGCTGATGGCGCTGGCGACGGAAAACCGAGCGCTGGCGCAGCCGACATCCTTCGATTCCCGCCCGATTGCCGGCGGCGTCGAAGATGTCGGCACGAACGCGCCTCTCGTCGTGGAGCGTATAAGGGCGCAGATCGACAACAGCTTCACCATCCTCTCGATGGAAATGTTGCATGCCGCGCAAGCGGCGGATCTTCGCCTGAAGGGGCATCCGGAGCGGAAACTGTCGACGGCTACAACCTCCTTCCACGATGCCTTCCGTCAAAGGGTACCATTCCTAGATCGAGATCGATCCATGACCCCGGACATCGCCGCCGGAACCGCTTTCCTGAAGGAGTATGCCCTGACCAACTGAGCCGCCCGGCATAGCGAAAGCGCGAACGTCTGCCGCACCCTCGGCTCGCAACGTGATTGTTGCGGGCCGTTTCCCCTCCATGGCGGCGCCGTCACGTCTGGCTCTGAATCCACTGCAGGAATTTGCGGATGGCTTTTTCGTTGCCCCGCCGCTGCAGATGAACGAGATACCAGCCGCCGGGCTGCATGACATCCGAGGCGAGCGGGGCGACGAGATTGCCGTTGGCAATATCCCCCTCGACCAGAAACTGCGGAACGACGACCACGCCCTGTCCATTGGCGGCCGCCTCAATGGCGAGCAGGTTGCTATCGAAGAGCGGCGAGGATTTCTGCGAAAGGCCAGCTACCCCGACGCTGGCAGCCCAGGTCTCCGCATCATCAGTGGTCCCGCTGACAGACAGAAATGAGAAATGCCGCAGATCCTCAGCTGTCTTGATTGCCCTGGCGATGGCGGGCGAGCAGACGCCGACGAGTCGTTCCCGGCGCAACAGAGTGTAGGTGAGGTTCGGCCGGTTCGGCGCGCGCGTATAGATGAAGCCGACGTCGGCGCGATCCGGATTGAACTCCCAATCGAGCAGGCTTGCGTCCAGATTCACGGCGATCTCTGGCGAGGCCTCCTTGAACGCCTGAAGCCGCGGTATCAGCCAACGCACGGCGACAGTGACATAGACCTGGACAGTCAGCGAGGCGGACGTGTTGGTCTTGCGGATGAGATCGGTGGTCAGCGCGATCTTGTCAAGCGCATCCTGAACCACGGGAAAGTAGACCGTTCCCTCCTGGCTCAGCTCCACGCGGCCCGGCAGCCGCACAAACAGGGGCGTCCCGAGATTGCGCTCCAGCGAGGCGACCTGGTGACTGACGGCGGATTGCGTAACCCGAAGCTCTTCTGCCGCCGCCTTGAAGCTCATGAGCCGCGCCGCTGCCTCGAATGCCCTCAGCGTCGTCAGGGGAGGTAAATTGCGACGGACCATGCTCGCAGTCCCACATGAATTTTACTCATGTAGACGTTATTTCTAATCGTTTGCAAGGCGCCGGGCCCATTTTCATACTGCTGACATAATCAAAAAGGGGAACCGAAATGAAGAGACATCTTCTGAAGGGCACGGCGCTTGCCGTGACCATGGCGGCCTGCTCGTTCGGCGCGACTGTTGCCTTTGCACAGGAGGGCTGCGTGCGCGTGCTCGGCTACGAATCCGACGGCGAAAAGCAGACGATGGACCCGGCCGCTCTCATCGGCACGGACAGCGTCTATCATATCCGTGCGGTCTACGAGCCGCTGGTCGATCGCAGCAACACGATGCAGCCCGTGCCGGCACTTGCCGAATCCTGGGAATCCAATGCCGACGCGACGGAGTGGACCTTTCACCTGAGGAAGGGCGTGAAGTTCCACGACGGCTCCAATTTCGACGCCAAGGATGTCGTCTATTCCTATCGCCGCCTGCTCGACCCCGCCGTCTCGCCGGGCGGCTTCTCCACTCTGGCCTTCCTCGATGCCGACGGCATCACCGCCATTGACGACCATACGGTGCGCTTCAAGGTGAAGGAGCCCGTCGTCGAGCTGCCGATGCTGATCGCGACCAAATATGCGCTGATGGTTCCGGAGGGCGCCAAGTCCGAGGACCTGCGCGTCAAGGGTAATGGTACCGGCCCCTTCATGCAGGAGACCTTCACTATTAACGGCGCGGTGCGCGTGATGCGGCGCAATCCGACCTATTGGCGTGCCGGCCTGCCTAAAAGCGAATGCCTGGAGATCACCACCAGCCTGGAGCCTACTTCCCGGCTTTCCGCGCTGCTCTCGGGAACGGTCGACCTGTCGCTGACAGTCGATCCGGCGAGCCTCATCACGCTGAAGGACAATCCAGCCGTCGAGCTCGCTGCCACTCCGGGCGCGACGTCGCTCTATATCGCCGTATGGACGGACACGCCGCCCTTCGACAGCGTCAAGGTCCGCGAGGCGATGAAGCTTGTGATGGACCGGCAGAAGATCCTCGACACAGTGCTCCTCGGCTATGGCGAGGTCGGCGCCGACACACCGATCCCGCCCTCCTCGCCGTTCGGCCTCGGCACGCCTGCGAAGACTGCAGATATCGAGAAGGCGACGGCGCTGCTCGCCGAGGCCGGCCATCCGGATGGCATTGACTTCGATCTTTACACGTCCGATTCTTATGCCGGCATGATGTTGCTCGCCCAGGTCTATGCACAGATGGCCGCTCCCGCTGGGATCCGCGTCAATGTCATCACCTCGCCAGCGGAAGGCTATTGGGACACGATCTGGCTGAAAAAGCCGGCCGTCATCTCCTACACCAGCGCCCGTCCACCGGCGGAAGCGCTCACGCTGTCGCTCAACAGCAAGTCCGAATGGAATGAAACGCATTGGAAGCGTGATGATTTCGACGCGCTTGTCGTCAAGGCGGGGCAGACAGCGGATGAGAAGCAACGCAACGATCTTTATCGGGACGCTCAGCGCATCGTCGCCGATGAAGGCGGTATGATCCTACCGGTCTTCAGCTCCGTCGTGGCGGGCTTGCGCAAGGGTTGCTCGGGCTACGAACCCAATGTCGACGTGAACCGCATCGACTATGCCGAACTGACCTGCGCCGACTAGGCGCCGCCATCCGCCATTCCGAGACAACCGCGTCCACGGGGCATGCACCCCGTGGAAGAGGATAGCTGCATGACGGTTTTTGCCCTGACCACCTTTCTCAACTCTTTTGCCGATGCACTCTATCGCGATGCGCGAACCGTGTCGCGATCACATGCCGCCCGGCTGCGCCGGCTTGCAGACCAACTGCCGCCGATGAACGATGTGCCGCAGGGCCGCGTACCGATCCAGGCGGCGTGTGAGGCCGAGCTTGCCGCCCATGACCAGTCAGCGATCGCCCGGGCGCTTGCCACTCTCCTGCCCTTCGTTCACATCACCCGCAGCAAGAGCTATCTTGCCAATCCGCCGAGCAGCGATTTCGGCGAGAACTACGGCTATGGCGTCATCTGCGGGCCGAGTAGCGGCCCGCCGGCCCTGATCAAAGATCCAGATATCGCCCTCGGGTTGATGTTCCTGGGGCCGAAGACCCACTATCCGCTCCACCACCACCCGGCCGACGAACTCTACTACACCGTTACAGGCCCCTCCTTCTGGCGAGCGGGCGAGGCGGACTGGACCCGGCGCGGCATCGATGAGATCATTCACCATCCGCCGTGGCTTCCTCATGCGACGCTCTCAGCGGAGGGGCCCCTGGTGCTTCTTTACATCTGGGAGGGCGACCTCGAAACCGATGCCGCTTTTATTCCCGACACCGTGACGGCGGACGCCGCCCTTTCTTCCATGGGATTGGATGCGACATGAGCGTGCTACGTCTCCTTGCCAGCCGAATTCTGTTTTCGGTCCTGACGCTACTTCTCGTCTCGGTCCTGATCTTTTTGATTCTCGAGGCGCTTCCTGGCGACGTCGCCACCCGCATTCTCGGCCGCGATGCGACCGCCAAGGCGTTGGAGTTGCTGCGCAGTCAGCTCGATCTCGATCAGCCCGCTCTCGTCCGGTATTTTCAGTGGCTCGGCGATTTCCTGCGCGGTGATCTCGGGGTTTCGATCGCAACCGGCCGGCCGATCACCGATGTTCTGGGACCCCGCATCGTCAACACGCTGCTCCTGTCCCTCTTCGCCTTTGCCATCTATCTCGTGCTGGCGCTCGTTCCGGCGATCATCCAGGCGACGAACCGCGGCAAAGCCGTCGACAACATCATCTCGGTCATCACGCTTGTCCTGCTGTCGCTGCCCGATTTCCTGCTCGCGACGATCCTGCTCTTCCTTTTCGCCGTCGCGGTACCGATCCTGCCTGCGCTCGCGACGATCTCGGAGGCGAGCACTTGGCAGGAGACGCTGCGCGCCATGGTGCTGCCGGCCGTAACGCTCGCCATTATGATGGCCGTCTATGCCATTCGCGTGCTGCGCGACAGCCTCATCGAGGTGCTGCGCTCGGACTATGTGCGCCTCGCCGAGCTAAAGGGCCTGCGCCCTACCGCTGTGCTGTTTCGTCATGCCCTGCCGAACGCCATCGTGCCCGCGCTCAACGTCACGGCGTTGAACCTCGGATTCCTGATCGGTGGTGTCGTCATCGTCGAGCGGGTGTTCTCCTATCCTGGCTTCGGCACGCTGCTGATCGATGCGCTGCAACTGCGCGACATTCCGCTGATCAAGGCAACCGTGATGATCAGCGCCGTTGTCTATGTTGCAGCCAATCTCGTAGCCGACGTCCTAGCCGTGCTGCTTCAACCGCGCTTGAGGACAAGCCGATGAGCGTTATCACAACAATCCCCGCGCGGAGGTTCCCCCGGTTCAACACCGAGCTCTGGCGGGCGACCCCCGGCCCCTTCAAAGCCGGCGCGGTCATCCTCGTCGCCCATGGGCTCTTCGCCATTCTCGGTGTCTTCTGGACCCCTTACGGCTTTGCCGAAATGGGAGCGGGCCTGCCGCTCTCCGGCGCATCCTGGCAACATCCGATGGGTCTCGACCAGATCGGTCGCGACGTCTTC
>JAPSJG010000241.1 GCA_031178305.1 Sinorhizobium sp. | reverse complement strand
GTGACCAAGGCGGCGATCACCATGCCGGCCGTCGTGCAGCGCTCGTCGTCGCCTCTTCCGCCGATCGGTGGCGCGGAGCGGCATCAGAGCGATGATGCCTACGAGTTCCCGTCGAAGGAGCTGCTGCAGGAGCCGCCGCAGGGCCAGGGCTTCTTCATGACGCAGGAGCAGCTCGAGCAGAATGCCGGGCTCCTCGAAAGCGTTCTTGAAGACTTCGGCATCAAGGGCGAGATCATCCATGTCCGTCCCGGACCTGTCGTCACGCTCTATGAATTCGAGCCGGCGCCCGGCGTGAAGTCGTCGCGCGTCATCGGTCTTGCCGACGACATCGCCCGGTCGATGTCGGCGCTTTCGGCCCGTGTCGCGGTCGTGCCCGGCCGCAACGTCATTGGCATCGAACTGCCGAATGCGACGCGCGAGACGGTCTATTTCCGCGAGCTGATCGAATCCGACGATTTCCTGAGGACCGGCTGCAAGCTGGCGCTCTGCCTCGGCAAGACGATCGGCGGCGAGCCGGTGATCGCCGAGCTCGCGAAGATGCCGCACCTGCTCGTCGCCGGCACGACCGGCTCGGGCAAGTCGGTGGCGATCAACACGATGATCCTGTCGCTGCTTTATCGGCTGAAGCCGGAGGAATGCCGGTTGATTATGGTCGACCCGAAGATGCTGGAACTCTCCGTCTATGACGGCATCCCGCACCTATTGACGCCCGTCGTCACCGATCCGAAGAAGGCGGTCATGGCGCTCAAATGGGCGGTGCGCGAGATGGAGGACCGCTATCGCAAGATGTCGCGGTTGGGCGTCCGCAACATTGACGGCTACAACCAGCGCGCGGCGGCCGCGCGCGAGAAGGGCGAGCCGATCATGGCGACGGTCCAGACCGGCTTTGAGAAGGGCACGGGCGAGCCGCTCTTCGAGCAGCAGGAGATGGACCTCGCGCCGATGCCCTATATCGTCGTCATCGTCGACGAGATGGCCGACCTGATGATGGTCGCCGGCAAGGAGATCGAAGGGGCGATCCAGCGGCTGGCGCAGATGGCACGTGCCGCCGGCATCCACCTGATCATGGCGACGCAGCGCCCCTCGGTCGACGTCATCACCGGCACGATCAAGGCGAACTTCCCGACCCGCATCTCCTTCCAGGTGACGTCGAAGATCGACAGCCGCACCATCCTCGGCGAGCAGGGGGCCGAACAGCTCTTGGGCCAGGGAGACATGCTGCACATGGCCGGCGGGGGCCGCATCGCCCGCGTCCATGGCCCCTTCGTTTCCGACCGGGAAGTCGAGCATGTGGTCGCGCATCTGAAGACGCAGGGGCGGCCGGAATATCTCGAAACTGTAACCGCCGACGAGGAGGAAGAGGAGGCCGAAGAGGATCAGGGCGCCGTCTTCGACAAGAGCGCGATCGCCGCCGAAGACGGCAATGAGCTTTACGAGCAGGCCGTCAAGGTGGTGCTGCGCGACAAGAAGTGCTCGACCTCCTATATTCAGCGCCGCCTCGGCATTGGCTACAACCGTGCGGCCTCGCTCGTCGAGCGCATGGAAAAAGAAGGCCTCGTCGGTCCGGCGAACCATGTCGGCAAGCGCGAGATCATCTACGGCAACCGCGACCAGGTGAGCGGCGACGACACGGATTGAGGGCGGCCGCGTCGGGCGACCGTGGCAACCACCACCGCCCAACCCCTCTGGCCTGCCGGCCATCGCCCCCACAAGGGGGAGAATCCGTGCGGCCTGCATTGCTCATAAGCCACGGCTCTGCAGATGCGGCGCCGCTTCAGTGGCGCCCAGGTGCCACATCGACTCTCCCCCCTTGTGGGGGAGATGGCCGGCAGGCTAGAGGGGGTAAGGCGAGCGCCTTCGACTTTGTTTGCGACGATGGTGAGAGTGTCGCGGCCACTCGAGAAATCTGCCTAAGAAGTGGGCACTAGGTTATTCCGTGGGCAAAGATCGTGGCTGACGGAGCACAAATCCTCGATAAAAATCAGCTGGCAATATTGGCACGCGGCTTGCTAGTCTGTCTTGTATGCAAGATTTGTCGTCACAAGAGTCTGTCCAGACCAGCATCGACGAGGCCGTCGTTTCCGGCATCCTCTCCGCCCGCATTCGTCCCGGCACGCGGCTGAGCGAGAACGAGGTCGCGAGCCTCTTCAATGTTTCGCGCACGCGGGTTCGCGAGGCGATGATGCGGCTCGAACAACGTGGCATCGTCAAGGTCAGCCCGCGGCGCGGCTGGTTCGTGGTCGAGCCCTCCGCCGAGGAGGCCATCAGCGTGTATGCGGCGCGCCGGGTGATCGAGGCGGGCCTGTTGCGCAGCATGGACCGCCTGACGGAAAGCGGCTGCGAGAAGCTTCAAGCTCATCTCGCCGAGGAAGAGGCGGCGATCGCGGCCGGCGACCGCCAGCGCCTCACTTGCCTGATGGGCGATTTCCACATCCGCATCGCCGAACTCTCCGGCAATCCGATTCTCGTCGAGATCCTGCGCGACCTCACCGCGCGCACGATCCTGATCTCGCTTATCTACCAGTCCGACTTCCACGCCATGCAGTCGCATCTCGGTCATTGCCGCATCGTCGCTTCGATGGAGGAGGGCGATTTCGAGAAAGCGGCGGCGCTTGCCGTCGAACATCTGGACGAGGTGGAGACGGGGCTCGATCTGACGAGACGCCCCGACCCGCTTGCTGATCTGAGGCGCTCACTGTCGCTGCCGCCGCAGGTGCCCGCATCTTCGAATGCATCCCGCAAAACCAAAACATGAAACCAACAGAGGAGAATGACCCCATGCTTTCGAGAAGACTTTTCGTCGCCATCGCGGCGATCGCAACCACGATCGGCTTCGGCTCCGTCGCCAAAGCCGACGCGCTCGGCGATATCGAGGCGCGCGGCACCTTGCGCGTCGCCGTGCCGCAGGATTTCCCGCCCTTCGGCAGCGTCGGCCCGGACATGGCGCCGGTCGGCTATGATATCGACATGGCGAACCTGATTGCCGAGAAGCTCGGCGTGAAGGTCGAGCTCGTGCCGGTCACCAGCGCCAACCGCATTCCTTACCTGCAGACGAACAAGGTCGACCTCGTCATTTCGAGCCTCGGCAAGAACCCTGATCGCGAAAAGGTCATCGACTTCTCGGCGGCTTATGCCCCCTTCTATAACGGCGTCTTCGCGCCGGCCGAAGTCGCGATTACCAAGCCCGAGGAACTCGCCGGCAAGACGGTCGGCGTCACTCGAGGCGCCGTCGAGGACCTGGAACTGGAGAAGATCGCGCCGGCAGACGCCGTGATCAAGCGCTACGAGGACAATAACGGCACGATCTCGGCCTTCCTCTCGGGCCAGGTCGAGGCGGTCGCGACCGGCAACGTCGTCGCAGCGGCTATCCTTGCCAAGAACCCGCCGAAGCGGCCCGAGCTCAAGTTCCTGATCAAGAACTCGCCCTGCTATATCGGCCTTGCCAAGGAGCAGCCGGCGCTGCTCGAGAAAGTCAACGGCATAATCGCCGCCGCCAAGGCGGACGGCAGCCTGAACGCCATCGCGCAGAAGTGGCTCGGCACGGACCTGCCCGCCGATCTCTAAATCGCCCGACATCGGCGCCATCCGGGAACCCGGCTGGCGCTTTCGCTCGTTGCAACAGGAGTGCGCCTTTGAATTACCATTTCGAATTCGGCTGGCTCTTCGAATATTACCCGCAGATCGTGAAAGGCATTGCGATCACGATCGAGCTGATCGCCGTCGGCGCGGTGGCGGGCATCCTGCTCGGCATCGTCTGCGCCTGGGTGCGCGCGCTCGGGCCGGCCTGGCTGAAGCCCGTTGTTGCGGCCTATGTCGAGCTCATCCGCAACACGCCCTTCCTGATCCAGCTCTTCTTCATCTTCTTCGGTCTGCCGTCGCTCGGGGTGCAGCTCAGCGAGCTCCAGGCGGCCAACCTTGCCATGGTCGTCAATCTCGGCGCCTATAGCTCGGAGATCATCCGGGCCGGCATCCAGGCGACGCCGAGGGGCCAGTTCGAAGCAGGCGCAAGCCTCGCCATGAGCCCCTTCGAGACCTTCCGTCACGTGGTATTGGTGCCGTCGCTTCAGCGCATCTGGCCGGCGCTCTCCTCGCAGGTCGTCATCGTCATGCTCGGCTCCGCCGTCGTCTCGCAGATCGCCGCGGAGGACCTGACCTTTGCCGCCAACTTCATCCAGTCGCGCACCTTCCGCGCCTTCGAGGCCTATATCGTCTCGACCGTCGTCTACCTGATGTTGGCGATCCTGCTCCGTCAGGTGCTGGTGATGGTGGGCTGGGCCATCTTTCCAAGGGGGGCGGCGCAATGATCGAGTTCACCATCTGGGATATCCTGAGAAACCTGCTGCTCGCCACCCGCTGGACGATCGTCCTGTCGCTCGTCTCCTTCGTCGGCGGCGGCATGATCGGGCTGGTCCTGCTTTTCCTGCGCCTCAGCCGGCGCAAATGGGCGCGGGCTTTGGCGAAATACTATATCGAGCTCTTCCAGGGCACGCCGCTCCTGATGCAGCTCTTCATCGCCTTCTTCGGCCTCGGCCTCTTCGGCATCGACGTGCCGGCCTGGCTGGCGGCCGGTCTGGCGCTCATCCTCTGGACCGCCGCCTTCTTGGGCGAGATCTGGCGCGGCTGCGTCGAGGCGATCGCCAAGGGGCAATGGGAGGCGTCCGCCAGCCTCGGCATGGGCCGCCTGCAGCAGATGCGCCACGTCATTCTGCCACAGGCCATGCGGATCGCGGTGCCGCCGACCGTCGGCTTCTCCGTGCAGGTGATCAAGGGCACGGCGCTCACTTCGATCATCGGCTTCGTTGAACTGTCCAAGGCCGGTACCGTCGTCACCAATGCCACGTTCCAGCCCTTTACCGTCTACGGCCTCGTCGCCCTCATCTATTTCGCGCTGTGCTGGCCTCTCTCGAAGAGCAGCCAGATCCTCGAAAGGAAGCTCAATGTCGCTCATCGAAATCACTGACGTCCGCAAGAGCTACGGCACCAACGAAGTCCTCAAGGGCATCAATCTCAATGTCGAACCCGGCGAGGTGGTCGCCGTCATCGGCAAGAGCGGCTCGGGCAAGTCGACGCTCCTACGCTGCGTCAACGGCCTGGAGACGATCAGCAAGGGCTCGATCTCCGTCGCAGGCGCCCAGCTCATGAATGACGAGGTGCATCTGAAGGCGCTTAGACTGAAGGTCGGCATGATCTTCCAGCAGTTCAACCTCTTCCCGCACCTGACGGTTGGCGGCAATGTCATGCTGTCGCAGATGGTCGTCAAGAAGACGCCGAAGCCCAACGCCGAAGCGATGGCGCGCAAGATGCTGGAGCGCGTCGGCCTCAGCGAGAAATTCGACGCCTATCCGGACCAGCTCTCAGGCGGCCAGCAGCAGCGTGTTGCCATCGCCCGGGCGCTTGCGATGCAGCCGATCGCGCTGCTTTGCGACGAGATCACCTCGGCGCTCGATCCGGAACTGGTTGCCGAAGTGCTGGCGGTTGTGCGTGAGCTTGCCGCCGAAGGCATGACGCTCGTGATGGTGACGCATGAGATGAAATTCGCCCGCGACGTCTGTTCGCGCGTCGTTTTCATGCATGAGGGCCGCGTACACGAGATCGGCCCGCCCGGCGAGGTCTTCGCCAATCCGAAGACCCCGGAACTGAAGCAGTTCCTGGGGATGCATTGAGAGGCGCCCTCCACGTCGGGCGTTCTCAATCAATACGTGCGGTGGCGATGCTTTGAGGGGGTCGCGGCTGCCCTCCGGATCGCGCGTCCAGCGTCGGCACCGCGGAATTTATATTCCATTTGAACTGAAAAAAAGAGAAAGCCCGGCGTGGGAGGAGGATCGCCGGGCTTTCGATTTCCGATCGGCAACTGGGAGGAGGAGGGTTGCCGATCATACGATAAAGCTTGGGAGGAGGAGTGCTTTATCGTTAAGTCGTACAATAATGTTGCGGCGCAGCAATTGCAAGCCCCTCAATGAAATATTTGTTCCAAGGTGGCGAAATGTCGCAGGGTTGGCTTGCTGGACGAGAGGCTTAGTTCTGACTTGCGGCCGCTTGCTTTCGGTGCCGCCTGCGCCAGATTCGGACTAACACCTTATCAGGAGACGACCATGGCGGAAGATCGCAGGGCGGCTTTGGTACGGATCACCGGCCGGGTGCAGGGCGTATGCTTTCGAGCCTGGACGCGCGACGAGGCACAGAGCCTCGGCCTCGCCGGTTGGGTGCG
>JAPSJG010000240.1 GCA_031178305.1 Sinorhizobium sp. | reverse complement strand
CACGCGCCGGACACGAAAACGTGGTCTTTCCCATCTTTCGGAGTGATCTAAACTCTGGTGATGTGCTCGCTCACCACCGACGCCGAGGAATCGATATGCCTTGCTACAGCCCGCCGCGGATCGCCGCATCCGAGATCACGCCAAAACGCTTTTTTCTCAATCGGCGCACCTTCCTCGCGGCCGCCGCGGGTAGCCTGCCGCTGGGGCTGGGGCTGGAAACGGCAAGCGCCGCCGCCCTCAAAGCGGCGCCAAGCCCTTACAAGCTCGACGAGGCACTGACGCCGGAGAAGGATGTCACGAGTTACAACAATTTCTACGAATTCGGCACCGGCAAAAGCGATCCGGCCGCCCATTCGGGAGCGTTCAAACCATCGCCCTGGACAGTGAAGATCGATGGCCTCGTCGCCAAGGCGAGGGAATTCGGCGTCGAAGACCTGTTGGCCTTCCCGCTCGAAGAGCGGATCTACCGCATGCGCTGTGTCGAGGCCTGGTCCATGGTCATCCCCTGGGTCGGCTTTCCGCTATCCGCGCTCATCGACAAGGTAGAGCCGCTCGGCAGCGCCAAATACGTAGCCTTCGAGACCGTGGTGCGCCCGGAGGAGATGCCCGGCCAATCCGGTTTCTTCCAGCCCCTGCCTTGGCCCTATCGTGAAGGCCTGCGATTGGACGAAGCCCGGCACCCGCTGACGATTCTCGCGGTCGGGCTCTACGGCAAGACCCTGCCGAACCAGAACGGCGCCCCCATCCGCCTCGTAGTGCCGTGGAAATATGGCTTCAAGGGGATCAAATCGATCGTGCGCATCTCCCTCACCGAAACGGCGCCCCCCTGCACCTGGAACCTCGCCGCGCCGGACGAATACGGGTTCTACGCCAATGTGAACCCGGCGGTCGACCACCCGCGCTGGAGCCAGGCGACGGAGAACCGCATCGGTGAAGGCGGCTTCTTTGGCTCGAACCGCCGCGACACGCTCCCCTTCAATGGCTATGCCGAAGAGGTTGCGAGCCTTTACGCCGGAATGGATCTCAGGGCGAACTTCTGACCATGGCGCTTGTTCCCGCATTGCCGAAACGTCTACATGGTCCCTCGATCTGGGCGGTTTACGCGCTTGGCCTCGTGCCGGCCGCCTCGGCCTTCTATCTCGGCTCCACGGGGCAGCTGCCCGGCAATGCGGTCAAGGAGTTCGAACACCTGCTTGGCCTCTGGGCGTTGCGCTTCCTGGTCGCGACTCTCGCGATCACGCCCATCCGAGATGTTTTCGGCCTCAATTGGCTGAGGTATCGGCGTGCACTTGGGCTGCTCGCCTTCTATTACGTGCTGATGCACTTCAGTGCCTATATGCTGCTCGATCAGATGCTGCGGCTCCAGGCGATAGTTGCAGATATCGCTCGCCGTCCCTTCATTACGATCGGCATGACCGCCTTCGTGCTCATAATCCCACTTGCACTGACCTCGAACAACTGGTCGATCCGCAGGCTCGGGCCACGATGGAACAAGCTCCACCGGCTCGTCTATGTGATCGCAGCGGCCGGTGCCATCCATTTCGCCATGGCTGTCAAGGTCGTGGGGCCGGAGCAGATTCTCTATCTTGCGCTCGTTGCGGCTCTTCTCGCCTGGCGGCCGATCAGGACACCGTTCCTGCGCTGGAAGAGACAGCGCAGCGGTGTCGCTAGAGCCTTTCCAGGTTAAATGGAAACAATTCTGTTGGCTCAAACGGAATGTTTGCTCGGCTGGCGCGCGGCGTAGCCCAAGCATACGTCCTACAGCGCCGCGCGTCTTATCAGACGCGCAAAGGTCGCTGTAGCACTTTGAAGCGCTGCATGTCTTTGTCCTTAAATCGAGGTCGATTCAAGGAGACATGCAGTAGCCAGCCGAGCAAACAGGCCGCCCCGCTTCAGCCAACCCGAAGGGCCGGGCATCTTTCCGCCAGGATTAGAGGCGATCGCCTCTGCCCTGACGAAAACCTGCTCCCGCAGAATGTTTCCATTTAGCCAGGAAAGGCTCTAGGCCGCGGCCGGCAACGGAAAAAGCGGCCGGGTGAGAGCACCCGGCCGCTCCTATCTTTCTCGTCAACCTGAAGATCAGGCCGCTTCGGCCGTCTCCGCTTCGGCGGCGCGAGCGCGATCCTTCGCGCCCTTGGCATCGACATCGCGGTCAACGAATTCGATGACGGCGAGCGGGGCGTTGTCGCCATGGCGGAAGCCCGCCTTCATGATGCGCAGGTAGCCGCCATTGCGGGTTGCGTAGCGCGAGGCGATCGTGTCGAACAGCTTCGAGACGACGGCAACATCACGGATCTGCGAGATCGCCTGACGGCGGGCATGCAGGTCGCCGCGCTTGCCGAGCGTGACAAGCTTTTCGACGATCGGACGGATTTCCTTGGCCTTCGGCAGGGTCGTCACGATCTGCTCGTGTTCGATCAGCGACGCTGCCATGTTGGCAAACATCGCCTTGCGGTGGCTGGCGGTTCTATTCAGCTTGCGGCCGGCTTTACCGTGGCGCATGGCTATTCTCCTTTACTTGCAGGCATCCGCCCGCAGTCTAAATGGTTAGTATTGGTCTTCGTAGCGCTTGGCGAGATCTTCGATGTTCTCCGGCGGCCAGGACGGCACTTCCATGCCGAGGTGCAGGCCCATCGAAGCGAGAACTTCCTTGATTTCGTTGAGCGACTTGCGACCAAAGTTCGGCGTACGGAGCATTTCTGCTTCCGTCTTCTGAATGAGGTCGCCGATGTAGACGATGTTGTCGTTCTTCAGGCAATTGGCCGAGCGGACGGAAAGTTCCAGTTCGTCGACCTTCTTGAGAAGCGCCGGATTGAAGGCGAGTTCGGTGACAGCCTCTTCCTCTGCTTCCTTCTGCGGTTCTTCGAAATTGACGAAGACCGAGAGCTGGTCCTGAAGAATGCGGGCCGCAAACGCGATTGCGTCCTCGCCCGTAACGGAGCCATCGGTCTCGATCGACATCGTCAGCTTGTCGTAATCGAGAACCTGACCTTCACGGGTGTTCTCGACCTTGTAGGAGACCTTCTTGACCGGCGAGTACAGGCTGTCGACCGGGATCAGGCCGATCGGCGCATCTTCCGAACGGTTGCGGTCGGCAGGCACGTAGCCCTTGCCGTTGTTGACGGTGAATTCCATGCGGATTTCCGCGCCCTCGTCGAGCGTGCAGATCACATGGTTCGGGTTGAGGATCTCGATGTCGCCAACCGTCTGGATATCACCGGCGGTCACAACCCCCGGGCCCTGCTTGCGCACGACCATGCGCTTTGCGTCGTCGCCATCCATCTTGATGGCGATTTCCTTGATGTTGAGCACGATGTCGGTCACGTCTTCCCGCACACCCGGGATCGACGAGAACTCATGCAGCACGCCGTCTATCTGCACAGCCGTAACTGCAGCACCGCGCAGCGACGACAGAAGCACGCGGCGAAGCGCGTTGCCGAGCGTCAGACCGAAGCCGCGCTCGAGCGGTTCCGCGACCAACGTTGCCCTGGTGCGGCCGGAGGAGGAGAATTCCACCTTGTTCGGCTTGATCAGTTCCTGCCAATTTTTCTGGATCATGTTTTCTGCCTTCCGTTCGTTGCCACCATCCAATCGTGGCAACCGAGCCCCGAAGTCCGGGAAAACGCCACATGCGCCCTCACCGGAAATGTGGAATACATATGATCAGACGCGGCGCTTCTTGCGCGGACGGCAGCCGTTGTGCGGGATCGGGGTCACATCGCGAATCGACGTGATCATAAATCCCGCAGCTTGCAGCGCGCGAAGTGCGGATTCGCGCCCGGAACCCGGACCGCAAACTTCGACTTCGAGCGACTTCATGCCGTGCTCCTGCGCCTTGCGGGCGCAGTCTTCTGCGGCCATCTGAGCGGCAAACGGGGTCGACTTACGCGAACCCTTGAAGCCCTTCGCACCGGCCGACGACCAGGCAATCGCGTTGCCCTGTGCGTCGGTGATGGTGATCATCGTGTTGTTGAACGACGAATTGACGTGCGCGACGCCAGACGTGATGTTCTTGCGCTCGCGACGGCGAACGCGGGTGGCTTCCTTGGCCATAGGATCCCTTTCTTAGATCTCTGCACCGCCGTAGTTCCAGCGGCTCCACCGGGAAAAGGATTGGTCGTCCCCTGCCCTGCATCTTCGTGTTTACGAAGCCGAAAACCGGCTTCGCGATCGATTCACGGAACCCGCCCGGGTCCGGCAGGGTCAGGCAATCGCCTTTCCCAAACTGCAAAAGGAGGCCGGCGCGGACGCCAGCCTCCCGCTTTCCCTTTTCGGGAAATTACTTCTTCTTGCCGGCGATCGCCTTTGCCGGACCCTTGCGGGTGCGGGCATTGGTGTGCGTACGCTGACCACGCACCGGCAGGCCGCGACGATGACGCAGGCCACGGTAGCAACCAAGGTCCATCAGACGCTTGATGTTCATCGCCGTTTCGCGGCGCAGATCACCCTCGACCTGATAGTCGCGGTCGATCGTCTCACGGATCTGAAGGACCTCCGCGTCCGTCAGCTGGTGTACGCGACGGTCAGCCGGAACGCCGACCTTCTCGATGATTTCCTGCGCGAATTTCGGGCCGATCCCGTGAATATAGGTGAGCGCGATGACTACGCGCTTTGCCGTCGGGATGTTGACGCCAGCGATACGTGCCACGTCTATTCTCCTTGCGTTCCAGTTGCCATCCGGCAATAGGTGCTTCGTTAAGCGACCTTGAAGAGCCGCACGTTGATTGAGGTTCGAGACACGTCAAAAACGACCGTACCCGGACTTCGTTGTGTTGAAGACCGCGCCGATCGCTTCTCATGTCGCGAGTTGACGCTGTCTTTGGAGGAATCGCCCGGAAAAGTCAACTCCCCGGCGCTTCCAATTTGGCAAAGGCAACAGCCTAGGCCAGAACCCTCTCGATCTCGGCGGTGACCGTATCCACGTCCGCCATGCCGTCGACCGTCTTTAGTTGACCGGTGCGCGCATAGTGCTGCGAAAGCGGGGCGGTCTTTTCCCGATACTCCTCCAGGCGGCGCCGGAACGCTTCCGGATTGTCGTCGGAGCGAACGGTCCCGCCGGCCGCGACGGTTTCCGCTACGCGATTCTCCATGCGCCGGACAAGTGCCGCCTCGTCGACCTTCAGCTCGATCACGGCATCGAGCTTCAACCCCTTCTCTTCTAGCATCCGGTCGAGCGCAATGGCCTGTGGGACGGTGCGCGGGTAACCGTCGAGAATGAAGCCCTTCGCGCAGTCCGGTGCATCGATGCGGTCGGAGACGATCTCGTTGACGATGTCGTCGGAGACAAGCTGGCCCGCATCCATCACGGCTTTCGCACGCTTGCCGACTTCCGACTGCTGGGCCACGGCCGACCGGAGCATATCACCGGTCGAAAGCTGCGGGATGCCGTACCGCTCCGTCAGAAGCTTGGCCTGCGTGCCTTTTCCAGCGCCCGGCGGCCCCAAAAAAATAAGTCTCATCGTCCCCTCTTTCCTCCGCGCAGCTTCGACTTCTTGATCAGCCCCTCATATTGCTGGGCAATGAGGTGACCCTGAACCTGTGCTACCGTATCAAGGGTCACGCTGACAACAATCAAAAGCGACGTACCACCAAGGTAGAACGGCACGCCGGTCTGCGCGATGAGGATTTCAGGCAGGATGCAGACGAAAACCAGATAGATCGCGCCGACTACGGTGACGCGCGTCAGCACGTAGTCGATATACTCCGCGGTGCGCTCCCCCGGGCGAATCCCCGGGATGAAGCCCCCGTGCTTCTTCAGATTGTCGGCGGTGTCCTTCGGATTGAAGACGATTGCCGTATAGAAGAAGGCGAAAAACGCGATCATTGCGCCATATAGGAACATATAGAGTGGCTGACCGTGGGCGAGCGCACCGATAATGGTCGTCGCCCAGTCCGGCAGTGTCGCGGCGTTGGTGAAGCCCGCGGCCGTCGCCGGCAGCAACAGCAGCGACGACGCAAAGATCGCCGGGATGACGCCCGAAGTGTTGAGCTTGAGCGGCAGGTGCGACGTATCGCCCTGGAACATACGGTTGCCCACCTGGCGCTTCGGATACTGGATCAGCAGGCGGCGCTGCGCACGCTCGACAAAGACGATGAGCGCGATGACGGCAACCACCATCACGATGATCGCCAGAATGAGCGGCGTCGACAGCGCGCCGGTCCGGCCGAGCTCCAGCGTGCCGGCCAGGGCCGACGGCAGGGCTGCGACGA
>JAPSJG010000239.1 GCA_031178305.1 Sinorhizobium sp. | reverse complement strand
CAAGCTCGACGAGCGGCGCGGCGCGGTCTTCTCTTCCAACTACGAATATCCCGGCCGCTACACCCGCTGGGACACCGCCGTCGTCGACCCGCCTCTTGCCATCTCTTCCTTCGGCCGCTCGCTCTGGATCGAAGCCTATAACGAACGCGGTGAGGTGCTGCTCGCACTTATCGCCGAACACCTCAAACCCATTGCCGACATTACTCTCGGCCCGCTCACCGCCCGCCGTCTCGACCTCACCATCAACGAGCCCGACCGCGTCTTCACCGAGGAAGAGCGATCGAAGATGCCGACCGTCTTCACGGTGCTGCGCGCGGTGACGAACCTCTTTCATTCGGAGGAGGATTCGAGCCTCGGCCTTTACGGCGCCTTCGGCTACGACCTTGCCTTCCAGTTCGACGCGATCGAACTCAAGCTCAAGCGCCCGGAAGACCAGCGCGACATGGTGCTCTTCCTGCCGGACGAAATCCTCGTCGTCGACCACTATGCGGCCAAGGCCTGGATCGACCGCTACGACTTCGCCAAGGACGGACTTTCAACCGCAGGTAAGGCGGCGGAGATCGCGCCGGAACCGTTCCGCATGGTCGACAGCATCCCGCCGCACGGCGATCACCGCCCCGGCGAATATGCCGAACTCGTCGTCAAGGCGAAGGAGAGCTTCCGCCGCGGCGATCTTTTCGAAGTAGTGCCGGGCCAGAAGTTCTACGAGCGCTGCGAAAGCCGCCCTTCGGAAATCTCCAACCGGCTGAAGGCGATCAATCCCTCGCCCTATTCCTTCTTCATCAATCTCGGAAATCAGGAATATCTCGTCGGCGCCTCTCCGGAGATGTTCGTGCGCGTCTCCGGCCGCCGCATCGAGACTTGCCCGATCTCCGGCACCATCAAGCGCGGCGACGATCCGATCGCCGATAGCGAGCAGATCCTGAAACTCCTGAATTCCAAGAAGGACGAGTCCGAACTTACCATGTGCTCGGACGTCGATCGCAACGACAAGAGCCGCGTCTGCGTGCCGGGCTCGGTGAAGGTGATCGGCCGCCGCCAAATCGAGATGTATTCAAGGCTGATCCACACGGTCGACCACATTGAAGGGCGGCTGCGCGACGATATGGACGCCTTCGACGGCTTTCTGAGCCATGCCTGGGCGGTGACCGTCACCGGCGCGCCGAAGCTCTGGGCGATGCGCTTCATCGAAAGCCATGAGAAGAGCCCGCGCGCCTGGTATGGCGGCGCCATCGGCATGGTCGGCTTCAATGGCGACATGAACACCGGCCTGACGCTCCGCACGATCCGCATCAAGGACGGGATTGCCGAGGTGCGGGCGGGCGCAACGCTGCTCTACGATTCCAATCCGGAAGAAGAAGAAGCCGAAACCGAATTGAAGGCATCCGCCATGCTTGCAGCCATTCGCGACGCTAAATTCGCAAACAGCGCCAAGGTGGCGCGCGACGTCGCGCCGGTCGGCGCCGGCGTCAACATCCTCCTCGTCGACCACGAAGACAGTTTCGTCCATACGCTGGCGAACTACTTCCGCCAGACGGGGGCGACGGTGACGACGGTGCGCACGCCGGTGGCGGAGGAGATCTTCGACCGGGTGAAGCCGGATCTCGTCGTGCTTTCGCCGGGCCCCGGCAGCCCGAAGGACTTCGACTGCAAGGCAACGATCAAGAAGGCGCGGGCGCGCGAACTGCCGATCTTCGGCGTCTGCCTCGGCCTGCAGGCGTTGGCAGAAGCCTATGGCGGAGACCTCCGTCAACTGGCGATCCCGATGCATGGCAAGCCGTCGCGCATCCGCGTTCTGGAGCCGGGCATAGTCTTCTCCGGTCTCGGTCGCGACGTGACGGTCGGGCGCTACCACTCGATTTTCGCCGATCCCTCGAGCCTGCCGCGCGAGTTCATGATCACGGCCGAAAGCGAGGACGGGACGATCATGGGCATTGAGCACATGAAAGAGCCGGTGGCTGCTGTGCAGTTCCACCCGGAATCGATCATGACGCTCGGCGGCGACGCGGGCATGCGGATGATCGAGAATGTGGTGGCGCATCTCGCCAAGAGGGCGAAGATCAAGGCGGCCTGACGGGAGATCGGAGTTTCTCCCCGACCTGCGGGGGAGGAGTGCAGGCGCCGATCGCCTTTGACAATCCGGGTGAGATCGCCCATATCAGTTTGAAAATCCGCCTGCGCGAAAACCCGCGCGGGCGGATTTGCGTTTGAACAGGCGTGCATTTGCAACTCGTTTGCATCTGCAGAAGGAACAAGAATGGCCGCGCCCGACAACCAAACAGTCCTGAGGCTCGCATTCTGGGGTATGCCGCTTTCCCTCGGCGTCATGGGGCTGAAGATGCTCGCCTGGTGGGTGACCGGATCGGTTGCGCTCCTTTCGGACGGGCTCGAGTCCACCGTAAACGTGATCGCGGCCGTGATTGCCTATGCGGTGATCGGATATGCGGCGAAGCCGGCTGACGCGACCCACCCCTTCGGCCATCACAAGGCGGAGTATTTCTCCGCGGTCATCGAGGGCGTGCTAATCGTGGTGGCGGCGCTGGTGATCCTGTGGGAGGCGATACCGGCGATGACGGCGCCGGTACTGCTCGACGCGCCGGCGCTGGGCCTCGGGATCAATTTTTGCGCCGGCGTGATCAACGCGATCTGGGCCTTTCTGCTGATCCGGGCGGGCACGCGCCATCGCTCGCCGGCACTCAGTGCCGATGGGCATCATATCCTGTCGGATGTCGTTACCTCCGCGGGCGTTCTTGTCGGTCTTGTTCTGGCGCTTGCCACCGGCTACGCCATCCTCGATCCGCTGCTTGCGGTGGTCGTTGCCGGCAATATCCTTTGGCAGGGGTGGAAGGTGATCTCGCGCTCGATCGACGGGCTGATGGACAAGGCCGTGCCGGCGGAAGAGGAAGAGGCGATCAAGCAGGCGATCGCGGCCAATGCCACCGGCTCGCTCGGTGTTCACGACCTGAAGACGAGGCAGGCCGGGCCGGCGACCTTCGTGGATTTTCACATGGTCGTACCTGAGGCGATGCCTGTCGGCGACGCGCATGATATATGCGACCGCATAGAGGACGCCATCCGCGCGGTTCACCCGGGCGCGAGGATCGCCATTCATGTCGAGCCGGAAGGCGAGAAGGCGCACGGCGTGCGCGTAAAAACAAGAGCGGGATGAGGAAAAGCATGCGCGGTTTCCACACGCATCCCGGGGCTAGCCAAATTAGTGGAGCATCATGGAAATGACGAAGACGGACGTATCAGGACTTTCACAACTCGGGGCAAAGGTCGACTTGCCGCAGAGCCCGGAAGAGGCGGTGCTGGAAAGGGTGCCGAGCGGCCACGCGGGCAACGATTTCGTCGTCCGCTTCACCGCACCGGAATTCACTTCGCTCTGCCCGATGACCGGACAGCCGGACTTCGCCCATATCGTCATCGACTACGTGCCGGATGGCTGGCTGGTCGAATCGAAGTCGCTCAAACTTTTTCTGCACTCCTTCCGCAACCACGGCGCCTTCCATGAGGATTGCACCATGGAAATCGGCAAGCGGCTGGTGTCGCTGCTGTCGCCGAAATGGCTCCGGATCGGGGCTTACTGGTATCCGCGCGGCGGCATCCCGATTGACGTCTTCTGGCAGACGGGCAGCCCGCCCGAAGGCGTCTGGCTGCCGGACCAGGGTGTGCCGACCTACCGCGGCCGCGGGTAACCGACGGGCTTCAGCCACGGAACTTTTCAGCCTTTGCGTCTGGCGGCAGTAAGTCCCTCCCCCTTGTGTGAAGGGGTTGAAAGGGTATTCGCGCGCCGATCGCACTCAAAGAGGCTTTGACAGACCAATCTTCTCCAGATTGCTCTCAAGGATCGGATCGTACAGGACCTCCCGCCAAAGCTCGCGGTATCCCAAATGCCGGTAGAGCCGAAGGGCGCGCTCGTTCGCAGCGGCGACGTGGATATGCGCCTCGGCATATCCTCGGCCGGCAATATCGGCTTCGAGCCTTCCTATCACAGCCGATCCGACGCCACGTCCTTCGAAGGCCGGCGCCACCCAGACGTCGCTGATTGTATCGTCGTCACGCTCGCAGGCGCCGAGACCCGCTGGTTTGCCATCAATCTCGGCCACGAGCACGCGCGAACCGAGTTCCTGCAGGAATGGCAGGAAGGGATTGCTTGCGCCAATCTTGGCGCCCACCTGCGCCGACACGAGTGGCCTTATCCCCTTCAGCCAGGCTGACAGGCCGATCTCGGCAAGGGTATCTTTCTCCTGCGGAAGCGCAGGGCGGATCATCAGCATTCGGCCGCATTTCCCGAAGGGGCCGGGTCGGAGCCCAGCCCTTTCGCTCTTCCTGCAATCATCCCAACATCAAGATCGCGCCCGCAGCGGCGGTGAGGCCGCCGAGCAGGCGGGCGACGCTGCCGCCGCCCGACAGCTTGCCGAGCAGGATGCCGAGGCCGATGCCGGCTGCATGCAGGAGAGCGGTTGCGATTACGAAGCCGGCGGCGAAGGAGGCTATTCCGGCCGCGCCTATCTCCGCGCCATGAGCATGGCCATGGAATAGTGCAAAGGCGCCGACGATGGCTGCGGCCTTCACTGCATCGAGACGCACCGCCATTGCCACGATCAGACCGAGGGAAACCACCGAAGCAAGGATCGCCGGTTCGACGAAGGGCAGGGGGGCGCCGGTGATGGCGAGCGCGAAGCCGAGCGCCATGGTGGCGACAAAGGCGGCCGGAATCGCCCAAAGCGCCCGCGCGCCGGCCTGCGAGGCCCAAAGCCCGACGGCCAACATCGCGAGAGCATGGTCGGCGCCGAAAAGCGGATGCGAAAGGCCCGCCATCAGCGATCCGTGCGCGGCCGGGTCGAGATGGGCGAAAGCCGGTGCGGCGGAGGCCGCGAGCGTGGCGGCGGCGATGACAAGCTGTTTTTTCATTCTGGTCCCCACTGTCGACAGGCGATGGGAGGCAGCCTGCCTTGTTTCCCGGAGCGGCAAGGCGAATGTCACCTGCCACGTCACGATTGCTGACGCGCTGATCTTATTGGGCTTTTTCACGCTGTCCATACGGCATTTGCCGGTCCCACTCGTTTACCATTGCTGTGAGCATTTTGGAGTCAGGTGGAATCACCTGACGTCGCACGAACGCCGCAAAAAAAAGATAGAGCGGCGGCGCGAATGCAGGTGAGCGCCATCCGCTCTAGCTAGCGCCGGCGGATCAGCCTGTTCATCGCCCCCGGTCTGCATTGTTTTCGCTGTCGAGTCGCATTATCTGACTTTGAGACATTTCATGAGGAGTCCGGAGAATGCGGATGAACGACGACGAACAGGAAGAGAAAAAGACCGAATTGCCGCTTGGCAAGGAAACGGAGGCGAACCTTTTCAAGTCGCGTTCGATTTTCATCTACGGAACGATCAACCAGGAGCTGGCGCAAAAGGTCTGCTCGCAGCTCGTGGCGCTTGCCTCGGCCAGCGATGACGATATCCGCATCTTCGTCAACTCGCCGGGCGGCCATGTCGAATCGGGCGACAGCATTCACGACATGATCAAGTTCGTGAAGCCGAAGGTCTGGACGATCGGCACCGGCTGGGTCGCCTCGGCCGGCGCGCTCATCTTTGTCGCCCCGCCCAAGGAGCGGCGCCTGTGCCTGCCGAACACCCGCTTCCTCTTGCACCAACCGTCGGGCGGCACCCGCGGCATGGCCTCCGACATCGAGATCCAGGCGCGCGAAATCATCAAGATGAACGAGCGCCTCAACCGCATCTTCTCGGAGGCAACCGGCCAGCCGGTCGAAAAGATCGCCAAGGACACGGATCGCGACTACTGGCTCGGGGCGGAAGAGGCGAAAGCCTACGGTCTCGTCTCGCGGATCATCACCTCCGTCGCCGAGATCTGATATCGAGCGGCTCCCGCTCGGGGCGCCCCTCCTCCGGCCTGCCGGCCACCTTCTCCTCACTTGGATGGGGAGAAGGGGCTCGCGGCGCATTCTCGTCCCCCTCCCCGCTTGCGGGGAGGGGGTTAGGGTGAGGGGCAGGCAGCGTATGCCAAAACTGCTCAACATCCCAAAACTGCTCAACATCGTTTTGCGACGCGCAATCAGTTTCACTACCCTTGCCCCGGCGCGCGGAGCCGTGTATAGGCACTTTCATGGCCCAGGCGAAAGCACACAGGATCGCTCAGATCTACTCCGGACGCGATGACAATCGCGCATCCGCGCGCGCTTTCGCCTCGCTTCTTCTTCT
>JAPSJG010000238.1 GCA_031178305.1 Sinorhizobium sp. | reverse complement strand
ATCGGGGCTGCGCTTGTCGAAGGCTTCCTGCGACAAGGGGCGCGCGTCGCCTTCATCGATATCGCAGAAGAGGCGAGCCGGTCGCTTTCGGAAAGACTGGCTTCCGAAACAGGGCAGAGACCCGAGTATTTTGCCGCCGATCTGCGGAACGTTTCGGCCAGCAAGTCCGCCGCGGAGGCCGCCATTGCTTCGCTCGGTTCCATCCACGTTCTGGTCAACAATGCCGCGCGCGACGACCGCCAGGCACTCGAGGACGTGACCGAGGCAAGCTGGGACGAAAGCCTCTCCGTCAATCTCAGACATCTCTTTTTCATGAGCCAGACGGTGGCGCCGCACATGCGCCGGGCGGGCGGCGGGTCGATCATCAACTTCTCGTCCATAGCCTTCATGCTGAACATGCCGGAGATTCCGGCCTATGCCACGGCAAAGGCGGGAATTGTCGGCCTCACGAAATCGCTCGCGGGAAAACTCGGCCCGGACAATATCCGCGTCAACGCCGTTCTGCCGGGCATGATCGTGACCGAACGGCAGAGACGGCTTTGGCTTAGCGACGAGGCGATCGCGCAGATGCAGGAGCGGCAGTGCCTTAAGCGCATGTTGATCGCCGAAGACCTCGTGGGGCCGTGCCTATTTCTGGCGTCCGATTGCTCGGCGGCGATGACGGCCCAGACCATGATAATCGACGGAGGCGTGTTTTGAGGAGACGAGGCTACTACGCCGCGGTGGACTGGGGAACCTCGAGTTTCCGGCTGTGGATCATCGGCGAGGACGGAAGCGTGCTTGCCGAGCGCCGCAGCGGAGAAGGCATGACGACCGCGGCAAAAACCGGCTTCCATGCAGTCCTCGACAGCCACCTCGCCGCCGTAGAGGCACCCACACATCTGCCGATCGTCATCTGCGGCATGGCCGGTGCTCGCCAGGGCTGGAAGGAAGCCGGCTACATCGACACACCGGCCGCACTTGCGGCGATCGCCGGTAATGCAATTGCGGTCCCGGACGTCGACCGCGACATCCGTATTCTCCCGGGCCTTGCCCAGCGCGACGGACGTTGCCCGGATGTCATGCGTGGAGAGGAGACCCAACTCCTCGGCGCCGCCGGCATGCTCGGTGAAGGCCGGCATCTCGTCTGCATGCCCGGGACTCACAGCAAGTGGGTCCGGCTTTGCGACAAAACGGTCGAGGGCTTTTCTACTTTCATGACCGGCGAATTGTTCGAAGTGATTTCGCGCCACACGATCTTGAGCCATGCGGTGGCCGATGCCGGTGCCATTGAACCCGATGATGCCGCTTTCCTGGATGCCGTGGCACGGGCGAAGGAATCGCCTGCCTTAGCGACGAACATGCTCTTCTCCGTCCGGGCGGGGCAGCTTCTTCACGGCCTGAGTGCCGCCGATGCCAAGGCGCGCCTGTCGGGCACACTGATCGGCCTCGAAATCGCCGGAGCGCTCGCCTCCGCGGAATCGGTCGACGGCATCTGCCTTGTGGGCTCCGGGCGACTGGGCTCGCTCTATCGCGCAGCCCTGGAAACCCAAGGTTTTACTCCGCAACTCGTCGACGCCGACGAGGCGGTGCGGGCCGGACTTTCGGCCGCCGCCCAAACAATTTGGCCCCTATGACGATCCGACCGCTTTGATGGAAAGAAAAAGAAAATGGACCGCATGCCTCTGCCCCCGATGAAACATCCGCTGATCGCCATTCTTCGCGGCTTGAAGCCCGAGGAAACGGAGAGCGTGGTCGGCGCCCTCATCGAAACCGGTTTCAAGGCAATCGAGATTCCGCTCAACTCGCCCGACCCGTTCCGCTCAATCGAAACCGCCGTTAAGATGGCGCCGGCCGACTGCCTGATCGGCGCGGGCACTGTTTTGACGACGGCGCAAGTGGAACAGCTTGCCACTGTCGGCGGACGGCTGATGGTCAGTCCCAATGTCGAGCCGGCGGTCATACGGCTTGCAGCGGCCAAGGGCATGGTGACGATGCCCGGCGTCTTCACTCCGACGGAAGCATTGACCGCGGCGGGTGCGGGCGCGAGCGGGCTCAAATTCTTCCCGGCGAGCGTGCTCGGCCCCTCTGGGATTCAGGCGATCCGCGCCGTGCTCCCGAAGGATATCGAAATCGCCGCCGTCGGCGGCGTCTCGGAAGCGAATTTCGCCGACTATGCCAACATCGGCATCCGCAGCTTCGGCCTCGGCTCGAGCCTCTATAAGCCCGGTATGAGCGCTGCTGAGGTCAGGCAACGGGCAATCGCCACGCTTGCAGCCTACGACGCCGTCTACGGAGCCGCCTGATGTCCGAGCTCATTCCCTTTTCCGGCCGCATCCTCTGCGATTTCGCGTCCGAACTCGGCGAGGGCCCGACCTACGATCCACTGACCGGCACGGCCTGGTGGTTCAACATCAAGGGGCAGGAACTGCACGAGCTGCACCTCGAGAGCGGGCGAAAGACAGTCCATTCCCTGCCTTTCCTCGGCAGCGTGCTTGCAACCATCGATCCGGCGCGGCAGCTGATCGCATCGGACCAGGGGCTCTTCATCCGCGACACTGCGAATTACGAGCTCAGCCGGTTCGCGACCCTCGAAGGCAAGCCGGGCAATCGTTCCAATGACGGCCGCGTCCATCCCTGCGGCGCGTTGTGGATCGGCACGATGGGCCGTAACGCCGAAAAGCATGTCGGCGCCATCTATCACGTCGCCGGCAACCGCATCGCGAAACTCTTCGGCAACGTCACGATCCCCAACGCTATCTGCTTCTCGCCGGATGGCACTACTGCCTATTTCACCGATACCGACGCGAACCAGCTGATGCGCGTTGACATCGATCCGGCGACCGCGCTCCCGACGGGCGACCCCGTCATTCTCTCAGACGAGAGCGCGGTACCGGGCGGCATCGACGGCGCGGTATGCGATGCCGACGGGCTGATCTGGAACGCCCGCTGGGGCGCTGGCGCGGTCGAGGTTTACAAGCCCGACGGCCGGAAGATCGCCCGGTATGCCGTACCGGCGACCCAGCCGAGTTGCCCCGCCTTCGTCGGTCCGAAGGCCAGCCGATTGCTCGTGACCTCCGCCTGGCAGGACCTGGATGATACCGCGCGAGCGGCCGATCCAAACGCAGGCAAGACCTTCGACCTCGGCGTCGAAGTCAATGGCCGCTACGAGCCGGCGTTCCTGCTCTGAGCATCTTTGCAGTCAGGTGGAATCCCTGACGCCGCATAAACGCGGCAGAAATAAAGGGATAGCGCAGTGGAGCGAACTCCTGTGAGCGCATCCTGCGCTAACGTCCTGGAATTGCGCGGTATGCGGGGCGGAAGGCCTTCTCCTCATCCCGCTTCAGGCGCTGATCTTTCTCAATTCCGCCGTCCGCATGCAACAAGTGCTGGCGCGGCGCCGAGAAAAAATCATACAATTGGCCCAGGCGAGGAATCGCTTATGGAAAAGGGAGTGCGCGGATGAGCGAGAAGAAGAAAGAATTGAGAAGCCGCCATTGGTACGGCGGCACACACAAGGATGGTTTCATTCACCGGTCCTGGATGAAGAACCAGGGTTTTCCGGATCACGTATTCGACGGACGGCCGATCATCGGCATCTGCAACACCTGGTCCGAGCTGACGCCCTGCAACAGCCATCTGCGCATTCTCGCCGAGGGCGTGAAGCGCGGCGTCTGGGAGGCCGGCGGCTTTCCGGTCGAATTCCCGGTTTCGTCGCTCGGCGAAACGCAGATGCGCCCGACGGCCATGCTTTTCCGCAACCTCCTGGCGATGGATGTGGAAGAGGCGATCCGCGCCCATGGCATCGACGGCGTCGTGCTGCTCGGCGGCTGCGACAAGACCACGCCCGGGCAGTTAATGGGCGCGGCCTCCGTCGACCTGCCGACGATCGTCGTCTCGTCCGGTCCTATGCTCAACGGCAAATGGAAGGGCAAGGATATCGGCTCGGGCACCGACGTCTGGAAATTCTCCGAAGCCGTGCGCGCCGGCGAAATGAGCATGCAGGAATTCATGGCGGCCGAAAGCGGCATGTCGCGCTCGCCCGGCGTCTGCATGACGATGGGCACGGCAACGACGATGGCTTCCGTGGTCGAGGCCATGGGCCTGTCGCTTCCGACCAACGCGGCGCTGCCGGCGGTCGATGCCCGCCGCATGGCGCTTGCACACATGACCGGCAAGCGGATCGTCGAGATGGTGCACGAGGACCTGAGACTGTCCAAGGTCCTGACGAAGAAGAACTTCGAGAACGGCATCGTCGCCAATGCCGCGGTCGGCGGCTCGACCAATGCCGTCGTGCATCTGCTGGCGATTGCGGGACGCGCCGGTGTCGATCTCTGTCTCGACGATTTCGACCGCGTCGGCGGTCAGGTGCCTTGCATCGTCAACTGCATGCCTTCCGGCAAGTATCTGATCGAGGATCTCGCCTATGCGGGCGGCCTGCCGGCGGTGATGAACCGCATCCGGCACCTGCTGCATGCGGATGCGCCGACAGTGTTCGGCGTGCCGATCAGCAAATATTGGGAGGATGCGGAGGTCTATAACGACGACGTCATCCGCCCGCTGGACAATCCGCTTCGCGCCGCTGCCGGTATTCGCGTATTGAAGGGCAATCTCGCGCCGAATGGTGCGGTGATCAAGCCCTCGGCAGCGAGCGAACACCTGCTCTCGCACGAAGGCCCCGCCTACGTCTTCGAAACCATCGAGGAACTCAAGGCGAAGATCGACGACCCGGACCTGCCGGTGACCGAGGATACGATCCTCGTGCTTAAGGGCTGCGGACCGAAGGGCTATCCCGGCATGGCGGAAGTCGGCAATATGCCGATCCCCCGTCGCCTCGTCGAGAAAGGGGTTCGCGACATGGTGCGTATTTCCGACGCACGCATGTCCGGCACCGCCTTCGGCACCGTGGTCCTGCATGTCAGCCCGGAAGCCAACGCCGGCGGGCCGCTCGCGATCGTCAGAACCGGCGACCGTATCCGGCTCGATGCGCTGAAAGGGGAATTGAACCTGCTGATCAGCGAAGAGGAATTCGCAAGTCGCATGGCGGCCTGGCAGTCGCCGGAGCAAAAATGGCAGCGCGGCTATTATAAGCTCTATTACGAGACGGTTCTGCAGGCCGACAAGGGCGCCGACCTCGATTTCCTCGTGGGCAAGAGCGGCAGCGAAGTGCAGCGCGAAAGCCATTAGATCACGATGATCTTTAGGTCGGATCGCCTTAATCGATCTGAAAGTTAGCGTGGGATGCGCGGAAAACCGCGCCCACTTTTCCTCGTCCCGCGCTGATGCGCTTGTCCCAGTTGTCCCCTGATGCATCGAATGCCGCGTGCTGGCTTGAGCACGCGGCATCCTTGCATTCTTCACTCGCAGTTTCCATCCTCGTCAGCAAAACTGCCATTTGCTCCTAAGGGTTGAACTTGCCGGATTCGAGACAATTCTCGGCTTATAAAATCTACTTTCTCCGGAACCGTTTCCGCTGCCGCGCGTTGCTGTGAGTGTCATCGGCGTAGCAATGCCAGGGCTGCGCCGTATTCGACAACGTCAACGAAAGGCAGTCTGAGATGACCAAGATTCTTACATCTTCCGTTGCCGCTGGCGCACTTCTCGTGGGCGTTGCCATTGCCCCGATAAGCTTCGCACAGGAGACCACGACGCCGCCAGCGCCCGAAACGCAGCAGATGGAACCGGCTACGCCGGCGCCGGCTGATCCGGCACAACCGCCGGCTGCGGGCGAGCAGGCACAAACCCCGGCCCCTGCCGATACGGATACGACGGCCACTGCCGAGGCGGGTGCTGGTTACCTGACCGAACAGGGTGAGGACGCGATTTCCGCAAGCACCTACATCGGGCAAACGGTCTATAACGCCAATGACGAAAATGTCGGCGAGATCAACGACCTTATCATCAAGAAGGATGGCGGCGTTGATGCCGCTGTGGTCGGCGTCGGTGGATTCCTCGGTATCGGCGAGAAGAACGTCGCGGTTCCGTTCGACAAGATCCAGGTGAGCCAGCAGGAAGACGGAATGACGCTCAAGCTGATGACGACCGAGACGGCCGATTCGCTGAAGGCAGCGCCGGAATTCAAGTCGCGGTCGCAGCTGATGGCCGAGCGCGACGCACAGCAGACCGACCCGGCGACGACGGGTGGGGTAACGCCGGCAACGCCGACAACCCCGGCGCAGCCGGAGCCCGCGCCTCAGCCTCAGCAGTAAGCTGATCGGATCATCCTGATGTTATCCCGCGCGCCG
>JAPSJG010000237.1 GCA_031178305.1 Sinorhizobium sp. | reverse complement strand
GCGGCACTATTTCTTGCGCTCAACCGCAAAGACGGCGGTCGCGCCGTCGAACTGTTTCTCGCCTTCGCCTCGGTCACCCTCGGCTGGGCGACTGTGCACACGATGGCGGCGCTGCATTATGCCCACCTCTACTGGCTAGCCGGCCGACATTGCGATGTGGCGGCCGAGCGCGGCCTCGACTTTCCGGAGACGGACATGCCTGGAGGCTACGACTTCCTCTATTTCGCCTTCGTCGTCGGCATGACTGCGCAGACCTCGGATGTCGCCGTCACGACAACGGCGATGCGGCGCGTCACTATGCTGCATTCGATCGTTTCCTTCTTCTTCAACACGGTGCTCGTCGCCGCAGCGGTCAATGCTGCGGTGCAGCTGGCTGGCGGCACGCAATGACCTACCTGCATGTCTCCTTAAATCAACCTCGATTTAAGACGTGCAGCAGCTCAAAGTGCTACAGCGACCTTTGCGCGTCTGATAAGACGCGCGGCGCTGTAACAGGGAGAATGCTATGAAAATCATCTCGCAGAATACCGCCTTCGGTGGCCTGCAGGGCGTCTTCGCCCACGAGTCCAAGGCCTGCAAGGGAGAAATGACCTTTGCCGTCTATGTGCCGCCGCAGGCGATCGAAGAACCTCGACCGGTGCTGTGGTATCTTTCCGGCCTCACCTGCACACATGCGAATGTCATGGAAAAGGGCGAGTACCGCCGCATGGCCTCCGAACTCGGGCTCGTCGTCGTCTGCCCGGACACGAGCCCGCGCGGTCCGGATGTGCCGGACGAACTGACCAACTGGCAGATGGGCAAGGGCGCCGGGTTCTATCTCGATGCGACCGAGGAGCCCTGGGCCGAGCACTACCAGATGTATAGCTACATCACCGAGGAGCTGCCCGCGCTCGTCTTCGAACAGTTCCGCGCCGACAAGAGCCGCCAGGGCATTTTCGGCCACTCGATGGGCGGGCACGGCGCCATGACGATCGCGCTCAAGCACCCGGATCGCTTCCGCAGTTGCTCCGCTTTCGCGCCGATCGTCGCGCCGTCAAGCGCCGACTGGTCGGTCGGCGCCTTCGAAAAATATCTCGGACCGGACAAGACGACCTGGCGCAAATACGACGCCTGCGCTCTCGTCGAGGACGGCGCGCGCTTCCCGGAATTCCTGATTGACCAGGGCAAGGCCGACAGCTTTCTGGAAAACGGCTTGCGTCCGTGGCTCTTCGAAGGGGCGGTCAAGGATACCGGCATCGGCCTCACGCTGCGGATGCACGAGCGCTATGACCATTCCTACTACTTCATTTCGACCTTCATGGATGATCACTTGAAGTGGCATGCCGAAAGGCTCGGCTGAGACGGAGAAGCTTCGCTCTCAACGCGCCGGTTGGATCCGCGGCTGCCCGGCAGCCTCCACGACCCTTACGCTCGATTCGGCAAGGCCGTGATGGCCTTCCGCGTCGATCACCAGATGCCAGTGCGCCGTCTCCGGAATCGTCATCCTGAGCGGCGACTTCCGCGCGACACCACCAAAAAACTGGTGCTTGAGTGCTTCCTTGTAGCGCGTGAAGTTGACGTCGCTCATCAGCCGAACGTTGGCCACCGCCGAGAGCGTGATCTCGATGCACGTTCCGGCCTTCTGGGCATTCAGGTCATAGTGGGTGTAGTTCAAGGCTCGCTTGGTCATCGGCACGCAACGGACAGCTACACTATATGAGGGAATTCTCACGATCATAGTGGCCGAGGCCTTAAAGAAGGGTTTTGCCGTAGATGTCGAATATCGCAAATCGTGACTTTCGAATGCCTGCAGCCTTCACCGGACTGGCCCACCTGGCCCCAATGGGCTAGAGCCCTTCATGTCTAAATGGAACCAATTCTGTTGGCTCAAGCGGAGCGGAATGTTTGCCCGGCTGGCGCGCGGCGTAGCCCAAGCATACGTCCAAGCCGGCCGAGCAAACAGGCCGCCCGCTTCAACCAACCCGAAGGGCCGGGCATCTTTCCGCCAGGATCAGAGGCTCGCCTCGGCCGTACCTCCGGGTACGGCCTTCGGCAATCGCCGCTGCCCTGACGAAAACCTGCTGAGGCAGAATTGCTTCCATTTAGACATGAAAGGCTCTAAAGCCAGCCGGAGAACAGCAAGCGGATTGCGGCAGATGGCAGGTATAGAACACAGGCAGGTGGACAGCGACGAGGCGGGCATGCGCCTCGACCGGTGGTTCAAGGTCCATTATCCAGGGCTCGGTTTCGGTCCCCTGCAGAAACTGCTGCGCTCCGGCCAGATCCGTGTCGATGGCGCCCGCGCCAAATCCGACACGCGCGTGCAGCCGGGCCAGACGATCCGTATTCCCCCGCTCGGTGTCGATCCGAAAGGCCCGAAAGCCGGTCCGATCGCCGGACGGGACCTGCGCAACTCCTCCGACGCGGAACTCTTGTCGCGCATGGTGCTGCACGAGGACGCCAAGGTGGTCGTGCTCAACAAGCCGGCGGGGCTCGCGGTCCAGGGCGGCTCGGGGGTCAACCGCCATATCGACAAGATGCTCGAGGCCTGGACGAACCAGAAGGGCGAGAAGCCGCGGCTCGTGCACCGGCTGGACCGGGACACGTCCGGGGTGCTCGTTATCGCCCGCACCCGCGGCGCCGCGCAGCAACTGACCGCCGCCTTCCGCGAGCGTGACACGAAGAAGGTCTACTGGGCGCTCGTAAAGGGCGTCCCGCGCAAGCGCGAGGACCGGATATCGACATGGCTCGCCAAGGAGCAGACGCCGGACGGCGACCGCATGCGGATCGCCAAGCACGGCGACGAAGGTGCCGACCACGCGATCTCCTATTATCGGATCGTCGAACAGGCGGGCCAGAACCTCGCCTGGCTCGAAATGGAGCCCTATACCGGCCGCACTCATCAGCTCCGCGTGCACGCCGCTCATATCGGCCATCCGATCATCGGGGATCCGAAATATTTTGAGGCGGATATCAACTGGACCTTCCCCGGCGGCATCCAGAACAGGCTGCACCTGCATGCCCGGCATATCGATATTCCCCATCCGAACGGCGGTCGGCTGAAAATCACTGCGCCCCTCCCGCCTCATATGGTGCAAAGCTGGAACCTGCTCGGCTTCGACGAGAACGCTGCAGACAAGGAGGATTGATGAAGCTCATCCTCTTCGATTGCGACGGCACGCTGGTCGACAGTGCCGCGCTGATCCACGAAGTAATGGCCCGCACATTCGAAGCTTTCGAACTTGCCCGGCCAGAAGCCCAGGCGACGCGCTCGATCATCGGGCTCACTCTGGATATCGCGATTGCGCGCCTCATGGGCCAGATCGAGGTCGATAGACGCGCGACCGCAATGACGGCGCATTACAAGTCCATATTCGCCTCGGTGCGCAGCGAAGCGGGTTTCCAGGAAGCCCTTTTTCCGGGAATCGCCGAGATGGTGCAGAGCCTTGCCGGCCGGGACGAGCTGCTGATCGGCGCCGTCACCGGAAAGTCGCGACGCGGGCTTAGCCACATCGTTGAGACCCACGGCTTCGACAGGCTCTTCTTTGTCTCGCGCACTGCGGACGACTGCCCCTCGAAGCCGCATCCGGCCATGGTGATGGAATGCTGCGCGGAAGCGGGCATCGATCCGCGGCAGACGATCGTCATCGGCGACGCGATCTATGATATGCAGATGGCAAAGTCGGCCGGTGCGGGCGCCCTCGGCGTCTCCTGGGGTTATGCGAGCGTCGCCGAACTGATCAAGGCCGGTGCCGACCACATCGCACACGCGCCGACAGACATTATCGAATGGATGGAAGCAAACCATGCCTGATATTCGCGACGAACTGATGAGCGCGCTCAGCCATGAGGACCCCGTGCGCCGCGCCCAAATCCAGATGCAAAAACCCGTGGCGAAGCGCTTCTACAAGGAAGTCAGCGTCGCCGCAGCGGATGAGGGCCATGCGGTGCTTCTCGACGGACGAACGGTGCGGACGCCAGCCAAGCGGCCGTTGACGGTACCGACACGCAAGCTAGCCGAGCTTCTGGCGGGTGAATGGGATGCGCAGACCAACATCATCAATCCGGCCGCCATGCCGGTGACCCGCCTTGTCAACACCGCGATCGACGGCGTGGCGCTCGACCAGCGCGCCGTCTTCGACGACATACTACGCTTCGCCGGCACCGACCTTCTCTGCTACCGCGCCGACGGTCCGGAGGGGTTGGTCAAGCGGCAGAACGATATCTGGAACCCCGTTCTCGACTGGGCCGCCCATTCGCTCGGCGCCCGCTTCATCCTCGCGGAGGGCGTTATCCATCAGGAGCAGCCGCGTGAAGCGATCGCGGGCTATGCCGAGGGCCTGCGGGCATTCGCGACGCCGCTCGGTCTCGCATGCCTGCACACGATCACGACGCTTACAGGCTCTGCTCTGCTGGCCCTCGCCATTGCTTCGGGCCGGTTAGCTGCCGAAGACGCCTGGGCGGCTGCCCATGTCGACGAAGACTGGCAGATCGAACATTGGGGAACCGATGAAGAAGCGTTCCAACGTCGCGAAAATCGCTGGCAGGAAATGCGAGCCGCCGCAACCGTGCTCGAGGCGCTGAGATAGCACAGCGCCTGCCGCAACGGCAGGAACTTTACGCACCGTCAGGCAGCAAGCTTCAAGCCGGCAATGCCCGCGACGATCAGGCTGATGCAGCCGAGGCGGACGATGCCAGCCGGCTCTGCGAAGAGGACGATGCCGAGCAGAGCGACGCTCAGGACCATTGACCCGACCGTGAGCACCGTCGGGATCAATCGCGTGAATCCATCCGTGTATTTGAGACCAATTGCCCAGCCGACTTCGAGAAATCCGGCGAGCAGCAGGGCAAACCAGGCCATGTCCGACTTCCTTCGTCTGGAGCGAGGTCGTCCCCGCGGAGGTTCGGGTCGAGATTGTCGATCCGTGCAGTCGTCTGCATCGCGGGCTTATCTATGCAACAGGCCTGATGCCGGCGGCAAGGCACAGGCCGGCAAGCCTGCCCTGCGGAAAGGGCAGACCTCACGAACTCCGTTCGCGACGGAGTTTCGCCCACCATTCGAGCCGCTTGCGGATATCCCGTTCGAAACCGCGTTCCGGAGGGTCGTAAAAAGTTTTCCGGCCCATTTTCTCAGGGAAATAATCCTGCCCGGAAAAGGCATCCGGCTCGTCATGGTCGTAGCGATAGCCTTCGCCGTAGCCCTCCCCTTTCATGAGCTTTGTCGGGGCGTTCAGAATGTGCTTCGGCGGCAAGAGCGACCCGTGTTCCTTCGCCGCCCGCATTGCCGCTTTGTAGGCGGTATAGATCGCGTTCGACTTCGGCGCGGTGGCGATATAGACGCAAGCCTGCGCCAGCGCCAGTTCGCCCTCCGGCGAGCCGAGATAATCATAGGCATCCTTGGCCGCATTGCAGACCACCAGCGCCTGTGGGTCGGCAAGGCCGATATCCTCGACTGCCATGCGAACGAGCCGCCGGCCGATATAGAGAGGATCCTCGCCGGCGTCTAACATGCGGCAGAGATAATAGAGCGCCGCATCCGGGTCGGAGCCGCGAACGGACTTGTGCAGTGCCGAGATCAGGTTGTAATGCCCGTCCTGGCTCTTGTCGTAGACCGGCGCACGGCGCTGGACGATATCCTGGAGCGCCGCCGCGTCGAAAACCTCGTCCTTGCGGGCCGCGCGCCAGACCTCTTCGGCAAGCGTCAGTACGGCGCGGCCGTCACCATCAGCCATCCGAACGAGGCTTGCGCGGGCGTCCTCGTCGAGCGGCAGCGCCCTGTTCTCGGCCATCTCGGCGCGCTTCAGCAACTCCTCGAGGCTCGCCTCGTCGTGCGGCTTGAAGGTCAACACGCGCGCCCGCGATAGAAGCGCCGCGTTCAGCTCGAATGACGGATTTTCCGTGGTGGCACCGACCAGGATCACCGTGCCGTCTTCCATCACCGGCAGAAAGCTGTCCTGCTGGGCGCGGTTGAAGCGGTGGATCTCGTCGACGAACAACAGTGTCTGGCGGCCCGACATGCGACGGGCACGAGCGGAATCGAACACCTTCTTCAAGTCGGCAACGCCGGAAAAGATCGCAGATATCTGCTCGAAGGCAAGCCCCGCCTCGCCGGAGAGTAGCCGCGCAACCGTCGTCTTGCCGGTGCCCGGCGGTCCCCAGAAAATCATCGAGCCAAGCGAACCGGACGCGATCATCCGCGTCAGTGTGCCGTCCGGGCCGGTCAGATGGTCCTGCCCGGTCACCTCGGCA
>JAPSJG010000236.1 GCA_031178305.1 Sinorhizobium sp. | reverse complement strand
TCCGCGATCATTTGCGACAGGGCGGTCGCCTCGATCGTGCCGGCGCATATCCCCGTTCTCCTGACGCCGAAACCCCACACGGCATTTGCACTTGCCGGGGCCATGTTGCACGGCGAGGCGATGCGTCCGTCCTACAATACGAGCGAGCGCGGTATTGCCGCCGGGGCTTTCGTCGATGCGACAGCCCGCGTCGAGGCGGGTGTGGACGTGGAGCCGACGGCCGTGATTGGCGCCGGTGCCGAGATCGGCAGCGGTACGAGGATCGCGGCAGGTGTCGTTATCGGGCCGAACGTCCGGATCGGTCGCGATTGCACGATCTCCGCGGGGTCAAGCATCCTTTGCGCGTTGATCGGCAACAACGTCATCATTCATCCGGGTGCGCGCATCGGCCAGGACGGTTTCGGTTATGCGCCCGGGCCGAAGGGCGGGATGATCAAGATCGCCCAGGTCGGGCGCGTGATCATCCAGGACCACGTCGAGATCGGCGCGAACACGACGATTGACCGCGGCACCATGGACGACACGGTGATCGGCGAGGGCACGAAGATCGATAACCTCGTTCAGATCGGCCATAACGTCCGCATCGGCCGTTATTGCGGTATCGTCAGCCAGGTCGGCATCGCCGGAAGTGCGCGGATAGGTGATGGCGTGATGATCGGCGGCAATACCGGGGTCAATGGCCATATCAGCATCGGAGACGGAGTGCAGATCGCAGCGATGAGCGGGGTGGCGAGCGACGTGCCTGCCGGAGAGCGGTACGGCGGCATTCCGGCCCGTCCCATGCGGGAATTCCTGCGCGACATAGCCGAGATTGCCATGCGGTCAAGCGAAAGGCAGAAGAAGAAGGGTGGCAGGGAATGAGTGAGGCTGCGACGGTTCTCGGTACGGCGGATATTCAGGAGATACTGAAGCTTCTTCCCCACCGCTATCCGTTCCTGCTCGTCGACCGCATTATCGAGATCGACGACGACAACTCCGCAATCGGCATCAAGAACGTGACGGCGAACGAGCCTCACTTCACCGGGCACTTTCCGGAAAAGCCGATCATGCCAGGCGTTCTGTTGATCGAAGGCATGGCCCAGACGGCGGGCGCGATTTGCGCGCGAAAGACGGGCATCGGCAGCAATCTCGTCTACTTCATGACGATCGACAATGCGCGCTTCCGCAAGCCGGTGGTGCCTGGTGACCGGGTGGAGTTCCATGTCGCCAAGCAAAAGCAGCGGGGCAATATCTGGAAATTTCATTGTGACGCAAAAGTTGACGGGCATCTCGTCGCGGAAGCTGATATCGGCGCGATGATAGTCAGCAAGGAAGACGCCTGAAAATGATTGCATCAACTGCGAAGATCCACCCGTCCTCGGTAGTCGAGGACGGCGCGGTCATCGGCGAGAACGTGAATATCGGCCCGTTTTGCCACGTCGGGCCGAATGCCGTTTTGGGAGACGACATCGAGCTCATGAGTCATGTCGTCGTCATCGGGCGCACGACGATCGGCAAGGGAACGAAGATCTTCCCGGGCGCCGTCATTGGCGGCGATTCGCAGAGCGTGCATCACAGCG
The DNA here is from genome assembly GCA_031178305.1 of Sinorhizobium sp. GTDB lineage: Bacteria > Pseudomonadota > Alphaproteobacteria > Rhizobiales > Rhizobiaceae > Sinorhizobium. The sequence goes on along the minus strand of JAPSJG010000236.1, from coordinate 4,679 downwards.
CCTTGGATACGACGCTGATCATCGGCGAAAACTGCACGATCCGTGAAGGCGTGACGATGAACACCGGCACGGTCGAGCATGGCGGCACGACGATTGTCGGCAACAACAATCTTTTCCTCGCCTACTCGCACGTCGCGCATGATTGCCGCCTCGGCAACAACATCATCCTGTCGAACAACGTGATGCTTGCCGGACATGTGACGGTCGAGGACCGCGCCATCCTCGGCGGCGGCTCGGCCGTTCATCAGTTCACCCGGGTCGGCAAGCAGGCCTTTGTCGGCGGACTGTCGGCGGTGAGCTACGATGTCATCCCCTACGGTATGTTGAACGGCAATCCGGGGGTCCTGAGCGGCCTCAATGTCGTTGGCATGGCGCGCGCCGGTATCGATCGCCAGAGGATCCACGAAGTCCGGCGGTGCTACAAGCAGATCTTCGAGGGGCCGGAATCCATCCGCGCCAACGCCGCCGCGATTCGCGGCGACTATCTCGATTGCCAGCCCGCTCTCGAGATCCTCGACTTCATCGCTGCCGAGAGCGAGCGCGCGCTGTCGTCGCCGAATCGCGGCAACAAGGGGTGACAGTGGTGAACGCTTACGGCCTGCCGCGAAGCAAGGGCAGGCTCGCCATCATCGCCGGCGCGGGCGCACTTCCGCATCACGTCGCCGAGGCTGCACGCAGGCAAGGCGAGGATCCCTTCATCATCGCCTTGTCGCGTGAGGCGGATTCCGACTGGACCGGCTTTGACCACTCGACCCTCGCAATTGGTGATTTCGCCGCTATCAGCCGAACCTTTGCGGAAGAAGGTATAGATCGGGTCGTGCTTTCCGGAGCCGTTCAGCGGCGCCCGGAATGGCGCGACATTCGGCCAACGCTGAAGACGCTGGCGAAAGTGCCGAGCGTGCTCAGGACCCTGGTTTCCGGCGGCGACGACGCGGTGCTGCGCATGGCGATCGAACTTATCGAAGCGAGCGGCGCCCGGGTCATCGGCGCCCATGAAGTCGTGCCGGACCTGCTTGCTGAGGCGGGCCCGATCGGGATACACGCACCGGCGGACGAGGATCGGCCGGACATAGCGGCGGGAATAGCCGCCGCCGATGCTTTGGGCGCGCTCGATGTCGGTCAGGGCGCTATCGCGGTCGGAGGCCGAGTGGTGGCGCTCGAAGGCGCCGAAGGGACCGATGCCATGCTGGCGCGGGTCGCCGCTCTCAAGGCCGATGGCCGCGTTCCGGCGCGCCGTCGCGGCGTCCTCGTGAAGCTCTGCAAACCGCAGCAGGACGAGCGCGCCGATCTGCCCTCGATCGGTCCCTCAACCGTCGCGGGCGCCGAGGCGGCGGGCCTGTCCGGCATCGCCGTCGAAGCGGGCCGTGCCCTCGTTCTTGAGCGGTCGGAGGTTGTCGAGGCTGCCGACCGCTGCGGTCTTTTCATAATCGGCATCGAGCGTGATCCCCGTGGGGGGCGGTCGTGATGGAGCGCATCTACAAGCTCGCAGTGATTGCCGGTGAGGTATCAGGTGACCTGCTCGGCGCCGACCTGGTCCGCGCGCTTCGCGATCGGGTGGGCGGCTCCGTCGAACTCGTCGGCGTCGGCGGAGAGGCGCTCGAGGCCGAAGGTCTCGTGTCTCTCTTCGATTATTCCGAATTGTCGATCATGGGCTTCTCGCAGGTGATCGCCCGCCTGCCGAAGCTTCTCCTTCGCATTCATCAGACGGCGCGCGCCATCGTCGCCGCGCGGCCCGATCTGCTGGTGATCATCGACAGCCCCGACTTCACCCATCGGGTGGCACAGCGTGTGCGTGCGGTCCTGCCCGACCTGCCGATCATCGATTATGTCTGCCCGAGCGTCTGGGCGTGGAAGGCGGAACGCGCGCCGCGGATGCGCGGCTATGTCGACCATGTGCTTGCCGTGCTGCCTTTCGAACCGGAGGTGATGCGGAGCCTCGGCGGTCCGCCAACCACCTATGTCGGACACCGGCTGGCTTCGGACAGCAACGTGCTCGCGGTCCGGGAACGGCGTCATGCGAGGCAACAATCGGGGGAGGGCTCCGCGGGGAAAACCTGCCTGTTGCTCCCGGGCTCCCGCGCCAGTGAGATCAAGCGCCTCCTGCCGATCTTCCGTGAAGCCGTCGAGGAACTGACCGCACGCCAAGAGGGCATGCGCTTCCTGTTGCCGACGGTGCCGCGCCAGGAACGTCGCGTGCGCGAGCTCACGGCCGCCTGGAAGGTTCAGCCGGAAATTAGCGTCGCCGCGGAGAAGAAGTGGGAGGCATTTGCGCAGGCGGACGCCGCACTCGCCGCATCCGGGACCGTGATTCTCGAGTTGGCGCTTGCCGCCGTTCCGGTCGTTTCCACCTACAGCGCGGATTGGCTCGTCACGCTGTTGCACTCGCGGATCCGCATCTGGACGGCGGCGTTGCCCAATCTCATCGCCGATTTCCCCGTCGTCCCGGAATATTTCAACAAAGCGATCCGGCCGGCGACCCTGACACGTTGGTTCGAGCGGCTTTCCAGCGACACGGCCCAGCGGCGGGCGATGCTCGACGGCTTTGCGATCGTGCAGCGAAGGATGGCGACCGATCGTCCGCCAGGCGAAAGAGCGGCGGAAATCGTCCTCGGCTTTCTCCAAAAGAAAAAGCCCGGCCATCTCTGACCGGGCTCTCTGTTAGGATAGCCTCCTACTGCATGTGTCCTTAAATCGAGCTCGATTTAAGGACAAAGACATGCAGCAATTCAAAGTGCTACAGCGACCTTTGCGCGTCTGGTAAGACGCGCGGCGCTGTATAGCCTATCGCTTGGATATCGGCAGGTAGTCGCGCAGCGGCGCGCCGATGTAAAGCTGACGCGGACGGCCGATGCGCTGTTCCGGATCCTCGATCATCTCGTTCCACTGGGCGATCCAGCCGACGGTCCGTGCAAGCGCGAAGAGCACCGTGAACATGGTGGTGGGGAAGCCCAGCGCCTTCAGCGTAATGCCCGAATAGAAGTCGATGTTCGGGTACAGCTTCTTCTCGATGAAGTATTCGTCGGTGAGCGCGATGCGCTCGAGTTCCATTGCGACCTCGAGAAGCGGATCGTCCTTGTGGCCGAGCTCCGCCAAGACCTCATGCGTCGTCTTCTGCATGATCTTGGCACGTGGGTCGTAGTTCTTGTAGACCCGGTGGCCGAAGCCCATCAGGCGGAACGGATCGTCCTTGTCCTTGGCGCGCGCGATATATTCCGGAATGCGGTCAACGGTACCGATCTCCGCGAGCATGTTGAGCGCTGCTTCGTTCGCACCGCCGTGAGCCGGACCCCAGAGGCAGGCGATGCCGGCGGCGATACAGGCGAACGGGTTGGCGCCGGAGGAGCCGGCCAGGCGCACCGTAGAGGTCGAGGCGTTCTGCTCGTGGTCCGCATGCAGAATGAAGATGCGGTCCATGGCGCGCGCCAGAACCGGGTTCACCACATATTCCTCGCAGGGCACGGCAAAGCACATGCGCAGGAAGTTTGCGGCATAGTCGAGGTCGTTCTTCGGGTAAACGAAAGGCTGTCCGATATGGTACTTGTAGGCCATTGCGGCGATCGTCGGCATCTTGGCGATCATGCGCAGCGACGCGACCATGCGCTGATGCGGGTCGGTGATGTCGGTCGAGTCGTGGTAGAAGGCCGACAGCGCGCCGACGCAGCCGCACATGACCGCCATCGGATGGGCGTCGCGGCGGAAGCCGGTGAAAAAGCGGCTCATCTGCTCGTGAACCATCGTGTGATGAGTCACGCGATAGTCAAAGTCGTCCTTCTGCGCCTTCGTCGGCAGTTCGCCATAGAGCAGAAGATAGCAGACCTCGAGGAAGTCGCCATGCTCGGCGAGTTGCTCGATCGGGTAGCCGCGGTGAAGCAGCACGCCCTCGTCGCCATCGATGTAGGTGATCTTGGACTCGCATGATGCCGTCGACGTGAAGCCAGGATCGTAGGTAAACATCTTGGTCTGCTTGTAAAGCGAACCGATGTCCACGACGTCCGGACCGATGGACCCCGATCGCACTTGCAGGTCCGCTGTTTTTCCATCGATGTTCATCGTCGCGATTTTTCCTGACATGGGACCCTCCGTCTTATGGCGCCGTGGCATATTAGCTATGCCGCGAAATTGAGCGTTGCGAATTTGCTATATGATTTACTTTCGACTGCCAAGCGATACGAAAGGCAAATTGTGCGATGCGCAAATAGGCATATGGCGATGCAACAATCGCAGTTTACGGCAACATGTCGAAGAAGATCAATGACCCGCACTTAGACTGATGCGGTACCATTCTTTATAGTTTGCCGCTTTTTTGAGCAGCTAGTCTTCCGGTTGCAACCTGACCGGATTGGTTGCAGGATCGAGCCGACAGCCAAAGAGGTCAGAGCGAGTTAAAAATGGGGGAGGGGCAGGGACAGGCGCCGGCGCAGTGCGAAGAGCAGCGCGCCTGGTATGCCGCTCATCTCGCGCCTCTCGCTTGTGCCGCCAGACCCTTTGAAATCCTGGCCCGGCCACAGGCGTGGACGCTTTTGACGTGGCCATCGGCCAGCAATAGCAGCCGCGCCGCCGTCGCCTCTGCCGTTCGCGGCCTGCGTTCCGCCGTGCAGGAAGAAGCGGAATACGGTCACGGCTTTGTTCTGGTACCGGTCCTCCTTGCGCTTGGCTCCATCTGCTGGTTTGCACTGACG
>JAPSJG010000235.1 GCA_031178305.1 Sinorhizobium sp. | reverse complement strand
GCCGATCAGGCGGTCGCGCAGCAGCATATGGTCGGACGTTGCCTTCAGCTCGTGGCGCAGAACGTAGTTCTCGCGCTGAAGGCGAATCCGATCGAGGCAGCGTGCCACTGCGTTGAGGATCTGGTTCGAACGGAACGGCTTGAGGACGAAATCCACCACACCGACACGAAGCGCCTGGATCGCCGTATCGAGATCGGCATAGGCGGTCATCAGGATGGCATCGGCGAAGAAACCGACCGCACGTTGTTCGGCGAGCCATTCCAGCCCGTTCTTGCGCGGCATGATGTTGTCGAGGATGACGACGTCGTAATGCTGCTGGTCGAGCTTGCGGGTAGCCTCACCGGTGTCAGCGGCTTCCTCGATACGCTTGCAGCGCGGTCCAAGCGTCCGGATGAGAAAGTTACGCATGCCGGGTTCGTCGTCAACAATCAGGATCGAAGCCTGGGCAAGCCAGGGCCCGAATTCCGGATCGATGATCGCTTCGGTTGTGCTTCGCACTGCCTCCATTCAGCTTTCGTCTCCTCCAAAGCGAGTAGGAAGCGCAAAAGGATGAGAAAAGACAATAGCAAAGTGTTCAACGGCCAAGAAAATTGGTTCAAATCGCTCGGCACTCAAATTGCTCATATGCCAGCTTTTGCTGTTAGTTCGTGTGACTTACGATCTTCGCGCGAAATTCTGGGGAGAGGGGCTATGCGCTATCACGGGAGCGATCGGATTGCGCCGCGGCGCTCGGTATTCTTCCGAGCGCCGGGATTGCTGATCGGCGCGCTGGCGGTCGGGGGCTTCGGGTGGCGTGATCTTGAGCGACCTGCTTGCCTCCTGGAACGGCTCTGGCGCGGCCGAAAGGTCCTGCGACATCAAGGGAAATATGCGTTTCTTGTCGCGTCGATGATTGTAGCGGCAGCGGCTTTACCGTTGATGATCGTCGTCATGTTCGCTCTTGACAGGAAAGGCGTTCAACTGAATTCCAGGCTCATTCGGGCAAGGTCGTCCCAGAGGCTTTCCGCAAAGCCGCGCAGCACGATGATTTCGAAGGCTTCGGAGCCGACGCGGGTGATGTGGGCTGCGATATGGCCGATCAATGTCACCGCGGATTGCCCGACCGGGAAGGCGGATGGGTCAAGATCGAGCGCCGTGCCCTTTGAAAGCGCACGGGCAGCCATCTTGCCCTCGATCCGGATGCGGACGCGGCCGTGGCTCTGATCGACCCCGGTGGCGCGCGGTTCGAGAGCGGCAAAGAGGCTCTTCATTTCCTGGTGGGGCATCTGCTCTTCGCGGACGATAAACCACTGTCCGGGCGAAACCGGGCGCACGGCGTGCCCGGCCGCTTTGGGAAGACTCTCAAGGAAGGGCGCCATATCCTGCTCTCCTGGCCGGGCGAGCACATGAATGATGGTGCCCTCCGGCAAAGGCGAGAGCTTGAGAGTGGCGGAAGAGACTGCCTGCTTGGTGCCAAGCACCGGGCGAAGGGTGGGGCGGAATTCAGACATGGAGCCTCTCGTTCTGAGGGTCAAGGAAAACCGGGTTGCACAGGCGTGCGGGCGTGGATTCGCCGTGAAGGCCGTTCCAGACCACCACCTCCTCGCCGTGACGGCTGGGGCCGCGTTTGACGAGCGCGAGACCGATTGTGGATCCAACATGCGGCGAGTACGCGCTGGAGGTCACATAGCCCTCGTCGTTTTCGAGCGCGGCCGCGGCTCCCTTGGCGAGAATGTGCGAGCCGCTGCGGAAAGACTGCTTCGGGTCGAGCGGCACGACGCCCACCAGTTGTGCCCGGTCGGGTGCAGCCAACCCCTCGCGCTGAAGCATCGCCTTGCCGATGAAATCGGGCTTGGTCCCCGAGACCATCTTGCCGAAGCCGAGATCGGCCGGGACAACCGTGCCGTTGATCTCGTTATGCGTCACATGGCCTTTTTCGATGCGCAGAACGCTGAGCGCCTCGACCCCGTAGGGCATGATGCCGTGATCCTTTCCCGCTTCCATCAGCGCATCGGCGACGCTTTCGCCGTAGCCGGCCGGAACCGCAAGCTCGTAAGCGAGCTCGCCTGAAAAGGAAATCCGGAATAGGCAACCGTGAAGCGTGCCGCCGAACAGTGCAACCTCCTTCGCGGCAAGGAAGGGGAAGGCCGCGTCGGAGATATCCTCATCGACGATCTTCTGCAGGATCGCGCGCGCCTTCGGACCGGCAATCGCCATCTGCGCCCACTGGTCGGTGCTCGAGGCGAGACGAACGTTCAGTTCCGGCCAAAGCGCCTGCGCGCAGAATTCGAGATGGTTCATCACGCCCGCCGCATAGGCGGTCGTCGTCGTCATGAAGAAACGGTTTTCCTCGAGACGGCTCGTCGTGCCGTCGTCATAGATCATGCCATCCTCGCGCAGCATCAGGCCGTAGCGCGCCTTGCCGACGGGCAGCTTGAGGAAGGCGTTGCAGTAGACGCGGTTCAGGAATTCAGCGGCGTCGCTGCCTGAAATCTCGATCTTGCCGAGCATCGAGACGTCGCAGAGGCCGGCATTCTGCCGCACGTTCACCACTTCCCGGTCGACGCTTTCCCGCCAGCTTCGTTCGCCATTGCGCGGAAACCAGGAGGAGCGGTACCAGAGGCCGGTTTCGACGAAGACGGCGCCGTGCTTCTTTGCCCAATCATGGAGCGGAGACTTGCGCACCGGCTGGAACTGGTGGCCATGATGCGGGCCCGTCAGCGCGCCGAAGGACACCGGCGTATAGAAGGGTCGGAATGTCGTCGTCCCGACCTCGGCGGGCGAGACGCCGCGTGCCTTGGCGATCAAGCCGATCGCATTGACGTTCGAGAGCTTGCCTTGGTCGGTGGCCATGCCGTTCGTCGTGTAGCGCTTGGCAAGCTCGACATGGCTGTAGCCTTCGCGGACGGCGAGGCCGATATCCTTGAGATGCACGTCGTTCTGGAAATCGACGAAGGCTTTGCCCTTCACACCGGGGATTGACCACAATGGCTTTGAGGCATGTGTCCCTTCGGTTCCCTCGACCTTCGGAAGGACAATTGGCGGGCACGACCAGCCGAACTCTTCGACAATCGCTTTAGCCTGTGCCGCACCCTCCGCGAGGCAGGCAGCGAGGTCTGTCGTCGCTGCGGCGGCGCCCGCAAGGTCGAGGTCTTTCAAGCCCGAGGGGGCAAGGAAGGCGACTTTTTCTGCCGACCAGGTGGGCTTGCCGCCTCTGTGGCAGGCGAGATGGATGATTGGGCTGAACCCGCCCGCCATGGCGAGCGCATCGATCGCGATGGTCTCCGCCCGACCGCCGCGGTGAACTTCGATCGCCGAAATCGCCTTTCGGCCTTTCGTCCGGCAAACGACCGCCTCGCGGATCAGCCGTGCCTTGCCGCGGTAGTCGACGCCGGCCGATGGCCGGCTGTCGATAATGGCTACCACGTCGACGCGGGCCGCTTCGAGATCGCGCGCAAGCGCATAGCCGCTGTCGTCCGTGGTGAAGATGGCGGTTGCCTGTCCCGGCGCCACCGCATAGCGGTTGAGATAGGTGCGCATCGCACTCGCCATCATCACGCCGGGGCGATCGTTGCCCCCAAAGATGAGCGGGCGCTCTTCCGCGCCGGTCGCAAGCAGCGCGTGTCGGGCGACGATGCGCCACAGCCGCTCGACCGGCAGATGGCGCGCAGGATCGCGCACATGCTTCTGCACCCGCTCTACGGCACCGAAGACATTGCCGTCGTACCAGCCAAAGGCAGTCGTTCGCATCATCACCCGGACATTGGGCATCGACTGCAGTTCGGCGCTCGTGTCGCGCGCGAAATCGGCGGCCGGCTTGCCGTCGATCGTCGCTGAGTCGGAGAGCAGCGAGCCGCCGGGGAGCGAGCCCTCGTCGACGATTAAAACCCGTGCACCGGCGCGTCCGGCGGTGAGCGCGGCGGCAAGGCCGGTCGGCCCGGCTCCGATGACGAGCAGGTCGCAATGGGCCCAGCTCTTCTCATAGGAGTCGGGATCCGGATCGTAGCTTGCCTTGCCGAGGCCGGCCGCCTTGCGGATGAAGGGCTCGTAGAACTTCTCCCACAGAGGCGCCGGCCACATGAATGTCTTGTAGTAGAAGCCGGCGCCAAGGAAGGGCGACAGGAGCCCGTTCAGCGCACCGATGTCGAAATCAAGCGAGGGCCAGCGGTTCTGGCTCTGCGCTGCGAGACCTTCATAGAGTTCCTGGACGGTGGCACGGGTGTTCGGTTCCGTGCGGCCGCCCCTGCCGATGGTGACCAGCGCGTTCGGCTCTGCGGCCCCCGACGTCAGAATGCCGCGCGGGCGGTGATATTTGAAGCTGCGGCCAACCAGCATCTGGCCATTTGCGAGGAGTGCCGAGGCCAGCGTGTCTCCGGCAAATCCCTGAAGCGGCCGGCCGTCGAAGGTGAAGGAAAGTGGCGCCTTGCGATCGACAAGACCGCCCTTCGGCAAACGATAGGAACTCATGTGCGCGCCTCCGATCGAGGGCGGTCAGCCGCATCGCGGCTCGCAGCCACCTCATGCGTCACGGTGTCCCGAGTAAGGACGATCCAACGGCGGCAACCGGAAGTGTGGTGCCAGTATTCCTCATAGGCTCCGCGCGGGTTGTCGCGAAGGTAGACGTAATCGAACCAATCGGAAGCGTCCGCGCCAGCCGCGGGACGCGTCAACGCCGCTCCCTTGATCGTGAATTCTTCTTTTGGTCTTTGCCCGCAATGGGGGCAGGGCACGAGGCTTGCCATTTCCGAAGTTCCTTGGTCGCGAAATCAGTGAAGATTGGGCTGGGCGCCCTGGCCTTTTTCGTCGATGAGGTAGCCGCGCTGGAACCGGTCGAGGCGGAAGGCGGCGGCGGTCTCCTGTGGCGTACCGCGGGCGATGAGATGTGCGAAGCAATAGCCGGAGCCTGGTGTCGCCTTGAAGCCGCCATAGCACCAGCCCGCGTTCAAATAGAGATTATCGATTGGCGTCCGGTCGATGATTGGCGAGCCATCCATCGACATATCCATGATGCCGCCCCAGGAACGCAGCACGCGCACACGCGACAGCGCCGGGATCATCGCCTTGCCGGCTTCTGCCACGTGCTCGACCGTCGCAAGGTTCCCGCGCTGTGCATAGGAATTGTAGCCGTCGAGATCGCCACCGAAGACGAGACCGCCCTTGTCCGATTGCGAAACGTAGAAATGCCCGGCTCCGAACGTAACCACGCCGTCGATGAAGGGCTTCAGGCCTTCCGACACGAATGCCTGAAGTACATGGCTTTCGATCGGCAGCTTGAGCCCGGCCATTTCCGCCACCTGGGACGAATTACCGGCCGCTGCCAGTGCCAACGTATTGCAGCCAATGAAGCCGCGGCTGGTCTCGACGCCCGTTACGTGGCCGGTTTCGAGTCGTATCCCGGTCACTTCGCAATTCTGGATGATATCGACGCCGCGGCTGTCGGCACCGCGAGCATAGCCCCACGCGACGGCATCGTGACGAACCGTGCCGCCACGGCGCTGCAGAAGCCCGCCCTGGATTGGAAAGCGGGCGTTGTCGAAGTCGAGGAAAGGCAGCATCTTGTGCACCGCCTCGCGGTTCAGAAGCTCGGCATCGACGCCATGGAGCCGCATCGTGTTGCCGCGCCGCGTATATGCGTCGCGCTGGGCGTCGGAATGATAGAGGTTCAGGACGCCACGCTGCGAGACCATGGCGTTGAAATTGAAATCCTGTTCGAGCCCCTCCCAGAGCTTCATGGAAAGCTCATAAAACGGATTGTTGCCAGGGAGCAGGTAGTTGGAGCGGATGATCGTCGTGTTGCGGCCGACATTGCCAGAGCCGACATAGTTCTTTTCCAGCACCGCGACGTTGGTGATGCCGAATTCCTTGGCGAGATAATAGGCCGTCGCAAGGCCATGGCCGCCGCCACCGACGATGATGACGTCGTAATGCGATTTGGCTTCCGGCTGGCGCCAGGCGGATGCCCAGTTCCTGTTTCCGCGCAGGCCATTGAGAAGGACGGAAAATGCAGAGTAGCGCATGGATGCTGCCCCATATGAGATCCTAGAAGACCAAGCTAGCAGCTGAAACGCCAAACGGGTTGCAAATATGAGACCCATTGGTGTAAGAATCGGACATGGTATCCGACGGCAGGAACATCCAGAGGATCGGCTTTCTGCTGGTTCGAAACTTTGCACTGATGAGCTATGCATCGGCGACGGAGCCGCTGCGTGCAGCCAACCTTCTCGCCGGCCGAATGCTCTACCAGATCGTCCCACTCGCACAGGAG
>JAPSJG010000234.1 GCA_031178305.1 Sinorhizobium sp. | reverse complement strand
GCGATTTCGAAGCCGTTGCAGACCATGTCGTACTGGAACGCTTTGATCGAAAGGAGGTCGTCGCCCGACAACGCCTCGAGACCGCCCTGCGGCATTGAGAACGGGTTATGGGCGAAGTCGACGCGCTTCTCGTCCTCGTTCCATTCGTAGAACGGGAAGTCGACGATCCAGCACAGCTCGAAGCGATCGCGATCGAGGAGGTTCAGTTCCTCGCCGGCCTTGGTGCGGGCTTCACCTGCGAATTTGTAGAACTTGGCCGGCTCGCCGGCGACGAAGAAGCAGGCGTCGCCATCCTCGAGGCCGAGCTGCGTGCGGATCGCATCCGTTCGCTCCTCGCCGATATTCTTGGCAAGCGGGCCGGCACCTTCGAGCTTGTCGCCTTCCTTGCGCCAGAAGATGTATCCGAGGCCAGGCTGGCCCTGGCTCTGGGCCCAGGCGTTCATCCGGTCGCAGAAGGCGCGGCTGCCGCCGGTCTTGGCGGGAATAGCCCAGATCTCAACCTTCGGGTTGGAGGCGATCATGTTGGCGAAGACCTTGAAACCGGAGCCGGCGAAGTGCTCCGTGACCGCCTGCATTTCGATCGGGTTCCTTAGGTCCGGCTTGTCAGTGCCATATTTGCGGATTGCCGTGTCATAGGGGATGCGCGGGAACTTTTCGGTGACCGGCTTCCCGCCTGCGAAATCCGCAAAGATCGAGCGGATCATCGGCTCCATCGTGTCCCAGACGTCTTCCTGCTCGACGAAGCTCATCTCCAGGTCGAGCTGGTAGAATTCGCCCGGCAGCCGGTCGGCGCGCGGATCCTCATCGCGGAAGCAGGGCGCGATCTGGAAATAGCGGTCGAAACCGGCGACCATCAGGAGCTGCTTATACTGCTGCGGCGCCTGCGGCAGCGCATAGAAGCTGCCGGGATGAAGGCGGCTCGGCACCAGGAAGTCGCGCGCGCCTTCCGGCGAAGACGCCGTCAGGATCGGCGTCGTGAATTCGGTAAAGCCGATCTCGTTCATCCGCCGGCGCATGGCGGCGATGACCTCGGTGCGCCTGACGATGTTCTTGTGCAGCGTCTCGCGGCGCAGATCGAGGAAGCGGTACTTGAGGCGCACATCTTCCGGATACTCCGGCTCGCCGAAGACCGGCAGCGGCAATTCCTTGGCGGCCGACAGCACCTCGATTTCGCGGGCATAGAGCTCGATCTCGCCCGTCGGCATGTTCCTGTTGATCGTCTCCTCGGTGCGGGCCTTGACCGTGCCGTCGACACGGATCACCCATTCGCCGCGCACCGTCTCGGCCATCTTGAATGCCGGCGAATCCGGATCGGCGACGACCTGGGTCACGCCGTAATGGTCGCGCAGGTCGATGAAGAGCACGCCGCCATGATCGCGAACGCGGTGAACCCAGCCGGAAAGGCGAACGGTGGAGCCGACATCCGACTTGCGGAGGGCGGCACAGGTGTGGCTGCGGTAACGGTGCATCGTCTGGTCCTGGAATTGCAGAAGGCCGCGCGAGGCCCGCCAAACGGCGTGCGGCGGCACGGTCAAAGTCGGGCGGAAAAGCGCATGATGCGCCGCTTTTGTCAAGGCCGGCATCTTCCGCCGCGACATCGGCCCGACGGAGCGCCGGTCGGATGCGATTCAGGGCGGGGGGACCGAACAGAATGGAATAGGCGACAAATCGCTACTGTCCCCCCTCACCGGACGCCCTTAGATAATGAGAACCCCGCGGCCCGACTCGCGCTTGAAAGTCCATACGCGTCCATGTCTGAAATCCGCCCGCTCATCCCGCTCCTCGTCACCGCCGGCATACTCATCGGCGGCAACGGCCTGCAGGGGACGTTCATATCGCTGAGAGCACTGGAGGAAGGCTTTTCGACCTCGCTCATCGGCGTGATCGGCGCGGGCTACAATGTCGGCTTCGCCATCGGCTGCGTCTATGTGACCCGGGTCCTGCGCGCGATCGGCCATATCCGCACCTTCTCCGCCATGGCAGCGATCGCCTCTGCGGCGGCGATCGCAATGGTGCTTGTCATCGAACCTTGGTTCTGGTTCCTGATGCGGCTCGTCGCCGGCATTTGCTTTGCGGGCCTCTTCGCCACGGTCGAAAGCTGGCTCAATGCCAGCGTCACCAACGCCAACCGGGCGCGCACTCTGTCGATCTATCGCCTGGTCGACCTCGGCTCCGTGACCGCCGCCCAATATATGATCCCGGGCGTGGGCATTGGCGGCTTCGAGCTTTTCGCCATCATATCGATGGCTCTCACCCTTTCGCTGGTGCCGATCTCCTTTGCCGACCGCTCCAGCCCCGTCGCGCCCGAGGCGATCCGTTTCGATGTCAAGGCGCTCTGGAATATCTCGCCGCTCGCGACGATCGGCTGCATCGTCGTCGGCCTCACCAATGCCGCCTTCCGCTCGCTCGGCCCCATTTATGCGCAGGAGATCGGGCTTTCCGTCACCGCCATTGCCACCTTCATGAGCGCCGGCATCATCGGCGGAGTAGTGCTGCAATATCCGCTCGGCCATTACTCGGACCAGTTGGATCGACGACTGATCATCCTGGTCGCCACCTTCGGAGCGCTTCTCGCGGGCCTCTTCCTCGCCTTCGGCGCCGGCAGCGACGAATGGCTGAATTTCGCCGGTATCTTCGCCTTCGGCGCGTTCGCGATGCCGCTCTATTCGCTCTGTTCGGCCCATGCGAACGACCATGCCGCGGAGGGCCAGCACGCGCTGGTCTCGGCGGGCATGCTGTTCTTCTGGTCGCTCGGCGCCATTATTGGCCCACTCTTCGCTTCTTTCCTGCTCGAGCTCTTCGGACCGCGCGCGCTCTTCATCTACACGGCCGTCATCCTTGCGCTCTTCATGCTCTACACGATCCGACGCATGGCGGCGCGCAGCTCCGTTCCGGCCGGGGAACGGTCGATGCGCTTCAGAAACCTGCTCCGCACCTCCTCCTTCTTCAACAAGCTCGCTGGCGGCAATCACTCCCGAGGAAAGAACTGACCGCCTGCGGCAAGATGCGCTACGCGCGGCAATTGCTGATTTTTCAGGTTTAGAGCCTTTCCTGGCTAAATGGAAACATTCTGCCGGAGCAGGTTTTCGTCAGAGCAGAGGCGATCGCCTGTGATCCTGGCGGAAAGATGCCCGGCCCTTCGGGTTTCATTTAACCAGGAAAGGCTCTAGAAGCAGCACAATGCCGCAGGACCAGACCGCACATTTTCAGAAGCCGTTTCCGTGACGATTAGCCGCCGCACTTTCCTCCAGTGTTCGGCCGCGCTCGGCGGCGCCTTTGCCCTTGGCACCGGGCTCTCGGCACGTGCCCGGGCGACGCCCGAACCGCAGATCCTGACCGCACAACTGGCTGAAGCGCAGATCGCGGCCGACGGCATCAGTCCCGTCATGACCTATGGGCACGGCGATGGACCTCACGCGGGCATGCCGCCGATTTTGAGGATGCGCAAAGGCGAGACCTTTGCGGCGAGGCTCGTCAACAGGCTCGACGAACCGACGACGGTCCACTGGCATGGTCTGAGGATAACCAATGCGATGGACGGAGTGCCGGAGATGACGCAGCGCTACGTCTATCCGGGTGACCATTTCGATTATGTCTTCACGCCGCCGGACGCGGGCACCTTCTGGTATCATCCACATTGCAATACGCTGACGCAAATGGGCCGGGGTCTGACCGGCGTGCTCGTCGTCGAACACCCAAAAGATCCCGTCTTCGATGCCGAGATTGTCCTTAACCTCCGCGACTGGCGGCTTGGGGCCGGCGGCAAATTCATTGATACCTTCAAGCCGCGCGACGCGGCGCGCGGCGGCACCTATGGGACGCTTCGAACGGCCAATTGGCAACGGGAGCCCACCTATGATGCGCCCGCTGGGGGGCTCGTTCGCGTGCGGATCGTCGCAACCGACGTCACGCGCATCTACACGATCGGCCTCGTTGGAGCCGACGCGAAAGTCATCGCGCTCGACGGCAATCCCGTCGAGCGCCCATTTGTACTCGATCGCATCGATCTCGGCCCCGGCCAACGCATCGATCTCGCCCTGCGCATGCCCGAAAGCGAGAGCGCACGCGTCGCGCTCGGCAATTTCCGCGGGTCGCACCCGTGGACGATAGCAGGCTTCCGCTCGGTCGGCGCGTCATTGAAGCGGGACCTCGGCGACCTCACGCCCCTCCCCGCCAATCCGGTCGCCGAAGCGGACCTCTCGACGGCAAAGCGGATCCCGATCGACCTGACGGCAACGGCCGAGCACCAGGCAACGCCGTCGATCTGCGGTTCGCTCGGTTATACCTTCTGGGCGCTCAACAAGGTGCCATGGTCAGGGGATACGCCCGATCCGGTCGCGCCGATCGAGGAACTGAAGCTCGGCCGGAGCTATGTCCTCGAGATCGCCAATCGCACGCCGCACGCGCACCCGATTCACCTCCACGGTTTGAGCTTCCGCATCCTGAGCTCCAACAAGCGCAGTTTCCTGCCGCCACCGACGGACACCATCCTCCTCCTGCCGGACGAGCAGGCGGAACTGGCGCTGGCTGCCGACAATCCCGGCGACTGGGTCATCCATTGCCACATCATCGAACATCAAAAGACCGGCATGACCGGTTATTTCAAGATCGTCTGACATTTTCGATTGTGACAGGTGCTGCGAAGCGATACACGGGGAGGCACAAGCCTCATTTTCGCCATAGTGACTAAAAACCGCATGATACAAACGACAGCAGATTTGGAGGCCGCCTGCCAAGAGCTGGCCCGTTCAAGCTATATTACCATTGACACGGAATTCCTGCGCGAAACGACGTTCTGGCCGCAGCTCTGCCTGATCCAGATGGCGAATGCCGACATGGCGGTCATCGTCGACCCGATGGCCCCGGGCATCGATCTCGCACCCTTCTTCGCGCTGATGGCCAATCCGGAGGTTGTCAAGGTCTTCCACGCCGCGCGCCAGGACATCGAGATCATCCATCATCTCGGCGATCTGATCCCGCATCCCCTGTTCGATACGCAGGTGGCCGCCATGGTCTGCGGTTTCGGCGATAGCGTTTCCTACGACCAGCTCGTCAGCCGCATCAAGAACGAGCAGATCGACAAGTCCTCGCGCTTTACCGACTGGAGCCGACGGCCGCTGACGGACAAGCAGCTCGAATATGCGCTGGCGGACGTCACGCATCTCAGAGATATCTACCAATATCTCAAGAAAGAACTCGAACGCGAAGGGCGCTCCTCCTGGCTCGCCGAGGAAATGGCGATCCTCGAAAGCCGCGAGACCTACGACCTCCATCCGGACAACGCCTGGCAGCGCCTGAAGATGCGCGTGAGAAAGCCGATCGAGCTTGCAGTGCTGCAGAGGATAGCAGCCTGGCGCGAGCGCGAGGCACGCACGCGCAACGTGCCCCGCGGCCGCATTTTGAAGGACGACGCGATATACGAGATCGCCCAGCAGCAGCCGAAAGACGCGGAAGCGCTGGGCCGGCTCAGGACCATTCCGAAGGGGTGGGAGCGCTCCAGTGCCGGTGCTGCGATCATCGAGGCGGTTGCGCAGGCGCTCGCGGTCCCGAAGGCCGAACTGCCGCGCCTGCCGCGGCAGAATCATGTTCCCGAGGGTGCGGGTGCGGCTGGCGAAATGCTCAAGGTGCTTCTGAAGCTCATTTCCGAAAAAGAAGGGGTCGCGGCCAAGATCATCGCCAACAGCGAAGACCTCGACCGGATCGCGGCGGAAGGCGAAAAGGCCGACGTCGCAGCGCTAAAGGGCTGGCGGCGCGAGCTCTTCGGCGACGTAGCGATCAAGCTCATCAACGGCGAGGTCGCGCTGCGTTTCGTCGACAAGAAGATCGAGGCTATGGAAATCGGCGGTTGAGGATCGAGAGAGCTCAACAACTTTCCGCCCGAATCCAGCCTTAGCAAACGCGAATTGATAGGCTTACCTCCCATGCCGCTGCTCGGGTCACCCGAGTCGTGTTTTCTTTACGTGTTCTCCGATTTCGGGGCTCCTACCCATGCGCTGGCGATTTTCCCGGCTCGAATTCATCCTGTCGCTGCTCGCCGTGGTGGGCAGCGGCGTGGCCTATGCGTGGATCGTCTACGGCGATGGCGCGCTCATTGGCGCGACGTACGCGGTTTTTGTGTGCATGCCGGTGCTTGCCTTCGAACGGGGAGCCATCCTGCGGCGCCTCTACAGGAAGATACACAGCCTGCCGACACCGGGCTTTCTGCTGTCGTCCGTCGCCGTCTATCTCGCCGTGGAGAATCTGGGTTTCGTTGCGGCGGGCATAGTA
>JAPSJG010000233.1 GCA_031178305.1 Sinorhizobium sp. | reverse complement strand
TGATGACGTTTCGCCATGGGCAGATCAAGATGGAAAGCCGAGCCGCCGTCGCGCCGGTTCTCGTGCACAAGCGAGCCGTCCATCGCCTGTGCGAGCTGGCGCGACAGCGCGAGACCTAACCCGGAGTCCTCCACCACCGAGCGTTCTGCACCCAGGCGGTCAAATCCAGGAAGAGCCCAGCCGCCCGCTCGGCAGGGATGCCCGGCCCGGAATCGAGTAGGGTGATTCGAACTGCAGAGAACGCGATCCTGCTGCCGACCCTTTCGAACACGCCTCGCCTGACACAGGAGCAAAGGGTCGACTACTTCGATCATTTCCTCGAGAAGCGGCCGGTAGGCTCGATCGGCAGTCGTGTGATCAGGATCGGCTGCAACATGGCTGCCGACAGCGGCACCTACACCTTCGCACTCGCCGATGGCACGAAAGTTCCGGCTCGGTACACCAACACTTACGAGTTCATCGACGGGAAGTGGCTTATCACCGGGCATCATTCGTCCATGATGCCCGAAAAATAAGGAAGCGAAGTCGGCGTGCTGGTGCTACCAGCACGCTGACCGATTTTCCAGCGGATGCAGAGGATTCCCCATCCTAACGGAAATTCGTTGAAGTGAAGCGACGGGCCATCTGGAGGCCGCCTCCCCTCGGCTATGACTGGCAGTGGGCCGATATGTGCATAAGCCCATTGGCCAAATAAGTCCGGGCCCTCCCCTTGACGCCCGGGGATGAATTTACAATCTGTACAGCAACCCGTTGGTCCGGGCCCCTCTGGCGAGAGCCTCGGCACTCTTGCGATGTCGGACCTTTTTTCCGACAACCAGTGCCGATAGGGGATTGTCTTTGGATCTCTCTCTTTTGTTCGTCGAGTGGCTGGGAACGCCGCTCTGGATGTGGTCGAGCTTTTTCGTCCTGGTCATCGCCATCCTGTCGTTCGACCTTGGTATTCTCCATAAGCAGAACAAGGAAATCGGCGTACGGGAAAGCGTCAAGCTTTCTGCTCTCTATATCGCACTCGGCCTCGCCTTCGGTGGCTGGGTGTGGTGGTATGTCGGCTCCGAGGCCGGCCTTGCCTATCTGACAGGCTTCGTCGTCGAAAAGACGCTGGCGCTCGACAATGTCTTCGTCATCGCCCTGATCTTCTCCTTCTTCGCCGTGCCGCGTATCTACCAGCACCGGGTGCTCTTCTGGGGAATTCTCGGCGTCATCGTGCTGCGCGCCATCATGATTGGCGTCGGCGCGACGCTGGTCACCGAATTCGCCTGGGTTCTTTATATCTTCGCCGCCTTCCTGATCGTCACCGGCATCAAGATGCTGGTTATCAAGGAGGCTGAGCCCGACGTCTCGAAAAACATGCTCGTCCGCTTCATGCGCAATCGCTTCAATGTCACCGACGAGCACCACGGTGAGCGGTTTTTCGTGAAGAAGGCACACCCAAGGACCGGCAAGGTGACCTGGTTCATCACGCCTCTCTTCATGGCGCTCGTCATGGTCGAGGTGGCCGACGTCATCTTCGCCGTGGATTCGGTCCCCGCTATTTTCGCGATCACCACAGATCCGTTCATCGTCTACACCTCGAACATCTTCGCGATCCTCGGTCTTCGCGCCCTCTATTTCGCGCTCGCGGCGATGATCCATCGCTTCCGTTATCTGAAGCCTGCGCTCGCCACCGTCCTGATCTTCATCGGCTCGAAGATCTTCGTCGCCGATCTGATGGGTCTTGAAAAATTCCCCGCCGCCCTCTCGCTCGGCGTCACCTTCGCGATCATAGCTGCCGGCGTGGTCTGGAGCCTCGTGAAGACGCGGGATCAGCAGCAGCCTGCATGACGTGACGGGCTCTGCTCCCAAAAACACCGTTAACTAGAAGGAACAGATATGACCTCGGATTGGATTTTTGCCCTTCTCGTCGTCGATCCGCTGCAAGCCCAGATCCAGGAGCAAGTCGAGCGCGCGAGGCTTCCCGTGGAGATCATTCGGCAATCCCAGGCCTGCCTGACCTCCCAGGGGCCGCAACTGATCGAGCGCGCCGTCGGCGACTACGGCTGGGCGGCGGCCACTGTCGCCAATATTGCGATCGGCCGCACCGCACCGGCGGAGCTTCTCGATAGTGGAGACCCGCAATGCGCGGCCCTGCTCAGCGTTCTGAGTGGAGCCGGCGAGGATGCGTGATGGCCACCAGTTCAGCTGAAATGGATTGGCTGAATGCCTGATCATGACGGGAACACACGACCGCCGCGCGGGTGTCCTCCTCGCGGCTGGGGAGGTGTTGGAACTCGCCCGGGCGAGCTCCAGCATCAGCGGCAGGCACGATGAGGTGCCGTTACAGCTCCGCTTTTGATCTCTCCAAAGCCACCTTCCAGAGCAACTCGGCTGCGTACGAGGCGAATGAGCCTTGCCGTCGTGCCAGGCAGATCACTCTCGGCTGCTCGGGCGTAAGCGGAATGACGGCAACGCCGGCGTGGGTTTCGGGAACCGCCATTTCGGCGATAACCGAAGCCCCCATTCCGGCGCGGACCATAGCAAGAATGGAGGTGATCTGCTGGATGTTGTGGCACACACTCGGTTCATGGCCCGCCCGCGCGAACCAGGCCCGCACCAGCGGTTCGCTGCCGCCCTTGGTCAGGATGAAATCGCACCGGGAGAGTGTTGCAGCATCCAACATCGCGCGATTTGCTAGCGGGTCGCCTTGCCGGACCAGCGCGACCAGCCGATCACGCGCGACCGGCATCATTTCGAGATCGGGTGCATCGTGTTCGACCGCGATGGCGAAATCCGCCAGCCCGTCGCGCAGCGCCTGCAGGCTAGGCTGATCGGCGCTTTCCGAGATCTCCACCCGCAGCATCGGGCGGCTGCGGGAAACGGCCGCGACCAGCGCAGGCAGGATATGCGTCGAGGCGGAGGCGCCGAAAGAGGCGATACGCACAAGACCCCGGCCTTGCGCGCGGCTCTCCTCCAGCGCGCGCCAGGTGGCGCGCGCCATCTCTTCCTGCCGCTGCGCGTAATCGGCAAGGATCCGTCCCTCGGCGGTCAGGCTCAGCGGGCGCCGGTCGCGCCGCACCAGTGTAAGTCCGCTATGCGCCTCCGCCCGCGCAATCGCCTTGCTGGCGGCGGGCTGACTGATGCCGCAGGCCTGCGCCGCCTCCGTCAGGTTCCCGGTCCGGCTGATCTGCAGCAAGAGCCGAAGCGCTGAAGAGGGAAGATTAAAGAAATTTTCCATTGCCTCATAACCTGAAGCTATTTTTCCATGCCAATGCATTCGCATAGGACATGTGTCAGATGCAACATCTGCCGACAGGTACGCCTTTGAGAACCCAAGCCTTCTCCCCCGATCTCTCGCCGCTGGTGCTGGCAATCCCGGAAAACCCTCTGCGAGCGCTCTTCCCCTATGCCGCCCGCCCGGGCATGCTCAATCTGGCCAGCGGACATCCCTCGCCGGATGCTTATGACACTGAGGGTTTGACGGAGGCGAGCCGTCGAGCCGCCGCCGATGCTGCTGCCTGGAGCTACGGCCCGAGTGCGGGCGACCCGCAGCTTATCGCGGCCCTGGAGGCATTGACTCCGACCCGCCCTCGTGGCCATCGGCTGATCGTGACCTCGGGCGCGCAGCAGGCGGTTGATCTGGCGCTGCGCAGCCTCGCCCGCCCCGGCAGCACAGTTCTGCTCCCGGAGCCGATCTATCCCGCGATCCTTTCGATCTGCGCGGCGGCGGGGCTGCGGGTTGAAGCCTATCGGCTGAAGGCGGACGATCCCGAACTCGCCGACCTGAGCAGGGCCCTCGGCCGGGGAGAGGTGGCCGCGCTATACGCGCAGCCCACCTTCTCCAATCCGGGAGGCGAGACCTGGGGCCTTGCGGTGCGAAAGCGCGTCCTGGAGCTTTGCGCGGCGCATCGCGTTCCCGTGATCGAAGACGACCCCTATCGCGCGCTCTGTCATGCGGAGGCGCCGCCCGCCGCGCTTGTGGAGCTGTCGGCGCAGGTTCAGGGCAGTATCGTAATCTGGGCGGGAAGTCTTTCGAAAACCCTGGCACCGGGTCTGCGGCTTGGCTGGGCGGCCGCGCCGCCGACCGTTACCGGTCCGATGACCGAGCTGCGGCAAGCCGGGGATCTGCAGCCCAATTCCCTGGCGCAACGGGTGGCGCTGCGCTACCTCGAACTCGACCGACTGGATCGGCATCTTACCCGGGTGCGGGGGCTCTACGCGGCACGCCATGACCGGCTGGCTGCGGTGCTCGGCGCCGCCGGCTTCTCCTTTGAGCCCGCGGCGGGCGGCATGTTCCTGTTCCCGGCCCTGCCGGAAGACACCGCGATTGAGGGCTTGTTTGAACGTGTCCTGAAACAGAACGTGCTCTACGCGCCCGGCCCGTCCTTCGCGCTGAACCGCGACGCACGCTTCGGTAACCGGCTACGCCTCTGCTTTGCCGGCCTGGACGCAGAGGCGTTGGCCACTGCCGCCGCACGGCTCGTGGCCGCGCTGAACGAGTGAGGAGATGCCCCCTGTCATTCTTGCCCTGCTGCCCGACTTTCTACTGCTGATCACCGGTGGGCTGCTGCGCCGCACATTACCGGCGGCCGGGTGGCAGGGCGTCGACAAGCTCAATTTCCACCTGCTGTTTCCCGCCCTCATCTTTGCCAGCGCGCTACGCAGCCCGCCCTCGACGACGGACCTGACGGTGATCGGCCTGGGCGCCTGGGCGGGCATGCTGTTCGCCTGCGGGCTTGGCTGGCTCGTGCGTGGACTTGGTCCGGAAAAGTACCTTGATTTCGCGGGAATGTGGCAGACCGCCTGGCGGTTCAACACCGCCATTGCGATCGTCGCGGTTCAGGCACTGCCTGCCGAATACCGCGGCTTGATGTCCATCGCCATTGGTCTTGCGGTCCCGATGGCAAACATTCTCGCGATTTCGGCGATGTCGCGCGGCAATGAGATGAGCTGGGCGAAAACGCTGCGCCATGTTGTTTCCAACCCTTTTCTGATCGCCAGCATTGCGGGCGTCTCCCTTTCAGTGCTGCAAATTCAGCTGCCGGCCATCGCGATGGAAGCAGCGGCCAAGCTGGCTCAGGCGGCCGTTCCAGTGGCGCTTCTGTCGATCGGGGCCTCCGTCAACTGGCTCGCGGTCGCGCGGATGGACCGTTTCGAGGCCGCCCTGAATGCAATCAAGCTGGTGGTCCTGCCGGGAGCGACATTGCTGGGCGCGACTCTTCTGGGGGTTGGGCCGGGGCCGCGCCTGGTGTTGACGCTCTTTGCCGCTCTACCGACCGCTTCGGCGGCGCATGTGCTGGCCTCAGTTTACGGTGCCGACCGCGAAAGGGTGGCCACGCTCATCGCGCAATCGACACTGCTCGGTTGCCTGACGCTGCCGCTTTGGCTCATGGCACTTCTATAGCACTCCGACATTCCGGCGGATGAAGGCGCGGGGTGTTGCCGGTACGGCTGCTTCGCGGACAGGCCGATCCCCGGTCAAACAGCGCTGCAAACGTCCGCGAGATCGACCCCTACGCGTCCTGCGCATTCAGATACTGAGGCAGAGATACTTGGTCTCCACATAGTCGTCGATGCCATATTTGGAGCCTTCGCGGCCCTGTCCGGACTGCTTGATGCCGCCGAAGGGTGCGACCTCCGTAGAGATCAGGCCTGTATTGATGCCGACCATGCCGTATTCCAGCGCTTCCGCCACACGGAAGATTTTGCTCACATCCTTGGAGTAGAAATAAGACGCCAGGCCGAACTCGGTCCTGTTGGCCATTTCAATAACTTCTTCCTCGGTCTCGAACTTGAAGAGCGGGGCGACGGGTCCGAAGGTTTCCTCGAGGGCAATCTTCATGTCGATGGTGACTCCGGTCAGGACGGTCGGTTCGAAAAACAGTCCGCCTCGAGCATTGCCGCCGAGAACCACCTCGGCACCCTTTGCCACGGCGTCGCCGATATGCTCTTCGACCTTGGCGAGGGCCTTCTCCGAGATCAGCGGACCCGCGTCGACGGCCGGCTCGAATCCGTCGCCAACCGTCAACTGTCGAACCTTAGCGGCGAGCTTCGAGGCAAAGGCGTCATAGATGCCGGACTGAACGAAGAGCCGGTTGGCGCAGACGCAGGTCTGCCCATTGTTGCGGTACTTGGCGGCCATGGCACCTTCGACCGCGGCATCGAGATCGGCATCATCAAAGACGATAAACGGCGCATTGCCTCCGAGTTCCAGGCCCAGCTTCATGATCTGGTCGGCGCCCTGGCGCATCAGGATTTTGCCGACGTTGGTAGAGCCGGTGAAAGTCAGCTTGCGAAC
>JAPSJG010000007.1 GCA_031178305.1 Sinorhizobium sp. | reverse complement strand
TGGAAAACCTGCAGAGCGGCGAACTGATTGCTCATCCGACCCTGCCGCATGTGGCGCCGCCGATCGCGCCGCTGCTCACGGACGACGACCTCTTCTTCAAGATCAATGGCAGGACCCTGCGCAACACGCTGATCGGCAATTTCCTCGATTTCTGCGGCATCTCCATTCCCTGCGGCTCGGGCGCGGCAGGAATGCCGGTCGGCTTCCTGCTCTCCGCACCGCATCACCAGGACGACCGGCTGCTTTCCGCAGCACTCGCCCTCGAAGCCTTGATCCGGGGCGAGGCATGATCCTCTGCTTCGATATCGGAGGCTCGGCCATCAAGGGCGCGATCACCCATTCGCCGGAGCGGATATTCCCCCTGCCCCTGCGCGAGACGCCGCTTACCGAGTTCCGCCGATTCGTCGAGACGATGGAGTCGATAATCGACGAGGCGGGCGGAATCCCGGATGGGATCGCGATCTCGATTACCGGAGTCATCGATCCGCAGACAGCGCGGATCAAATGCGCCAATATCCCCTGCATCGACGGGCGCGAGCTTGCGGTCGAGCTCGAGTCGGCGCTGCACGTGCCGGTGGTGATTGCCAATGATGCCGACTGCTTCGCGCTTGCCGAAGCCGGCATCGGCGCCGGACGTGGACATCGTATCGTCTTCGGCGCAATCCTCGGCACCGGCGTCGGCGGTGGCCTGGTGGTCGACGGCAGATTGATCAATGCCGACGGCGGTTTCGCCGGCGAATGGGGACACGGTCCCGTCGCCGCTCGCGAGGCTGGGAATCCCCCGGTTGCGATACCGGCCTTCGATTGCGGCTGCGGCCAGCGCGGCTGCGTCGATACCATCGGCGGCGCGCGTGGGCTGGAAAGGCTGCATGCGGCCCTCCATGGCGACGCGCTCGCCAGCCAGCAGATCATCGATGCGTGGCAGAGGCGCGACGCCGAGGCGGCACGAACGGTCGACGTCTATGTCGACCTCGTCAGTTCACCGCTGGCGCTTGTGATCAACATCACCGGCGCGACCATCGTACCCGTCGGCGGCGGCCTGTCGAATTCGCAGGCGCTCATTGCCGAAATCGACCGGACGGTGCGTCAACGCATCCTCCGGCGGTTCGACCGGCCGCTGGTGGTCCGCGGCGAATGCCGGCTGGAGCCGGGGCTGATCGGCGCCGCCCTGCTTGGCTTCGGAGGACATGGATGAGCAAAATCCTGCTCGAGGTCTGCGTCGGCGATGCGGAGGGCCTGGCGGCGGCGATCGAGGGCGGCGCCGATCGAATCGAACTCTGTTCGGCGCTTGCCGTCGGCGGGTTGACACCGAGCGCCGGGCTGATGGCTTGCGCAAAAGCGCCCCCGGTTCCCGTCTATGCGATGATTCGGCCGCGGCCCGGCGATTTCGTCTTCAGCCCCGCAGAACTCGACATTATGCGCCGCGACATCGACGCGGCACGTGCTGGGAGCCTTGCGGGCGTCGTGCTCGGCGCGTCACGTTCCGACGGCCGGCTCGACGAGCGCATGCTGACCAACCTCACCGGTCACGCTGCCGGTCTCGGCATGACGCTGCACCGGGCATTCGACCTGGTGCCGGATTTCGAGGAGGCGATGGTGATCGCCGCCGAGCTCGGTTTCGAACGCATCCTGACCTCGGGCGGGGCGAGAAGCGCGCCCGAGGGCGCCGACAGGCTTGCCAAACTCATAGACCTCGCCGCCGGGCGGCTCTCGATCATGCCCGGCGCCGGCATCACCCTCGACACGATCGGCGAACTGCTACCGAGGCTCGCGGTCACCGAGGTGCATTCATCCTGCTCCGTTCGTGGGCCGGCTAAGGACATGCGGCTTATTGAGATGGGCTTCGCGCCGCAAGAGCGCCGCCGCACGGATGCGTCAATGATCCAGGCGATGAGGAAGCGGCTTAACGCCTTAAGGTAATGCCTTGAATGTGCGGCAGTTAAGCCGTAGACGGCGGAGCCGAGACACCGCGAGACTTAGGCCGAATAGACGCACTCCCCGCCGATCCAGGTTGACTTCAGGTGCAACTCCGGCGTCAGCAGCACGAAATCCGCGTCCGTGCCGGGCAGGAGCCGTCCCTTGTGCGAAGCAATGCCCATGGCATCGGCGGGATAGGCGGAGGCCATGCGGATCGCCTCCTCGATCGGCAGGCCGAGGCTGCGGTGCACGAAGCGGACGGAGGAGAGCATGTCGATATCGGCGCCGGCGAGCGTGCCGTCGGCGAGCGTCAGGCGACCGCCCTTGCGCAGGATCTCCCGCCCGTTCAGGGTAAAGCTCGTGATCTCGGTACCGATGGTCGACATCGCATCGGTGACCAGGAATATCTGACCCGGCCCCTGCTTGCCGCGGATCGCGATGCCCATCGCCGCCGGATCGACATGGAAGCCATCGGCGATCATGCCGGCGTGAAGCGTGCCGGTCGCAAGCGCGGCGCCGACCACGCCCGGTTCGCGGTGGCCGAGCCCACTCATGGCGTTGAAGAGATGCGTCACGGTGCGCGCGCCCGCCCTGGCATAGGCGCAGGCCGTCTCAAAGCCGACATCCGTGTGGCCAAGGCTGACGACGACGCCCGCGTCGGCAAGTGCCTTCACTTGTTCTTTCGTCGCGTTTTCGGGGGCAAGCGTCACCATCAGGCAGCCGATCGCCTTCATGCAGGCGAGCATCTCATCAAGATCGGCCGCCTCCATCGGGCGTATCAGCGAGACATCATGCGCGCCCTTGCGGACGACAGAAAGGTGCGGACCCTCGAGATGAAGGCCGAGGAAACCCGGCACTGCCGCGGCCTTCGCAACGATCCCGGCCTTTATCGCGGCGGTTCGGATCTCGCGCCGGTCGGTGATCAGCGTCGGCAGCAGCGCGGTCGTACCGAACCGCGCATGGGCGCTGCAAATCTGCCGAATCCCGTCCAGGGTCGGCTCGTCGTTCAAAAGAACCCCGCCACCGCCATTGACCTGCAGGTCTATGAAGCCTGGCACGAGAAGCAGGCCGCGCGCGTCGATCGTCTCCGCCTCGGCCGGGGCTGCACTGGCCGGGACAATGGCCTTGACGTGGCCCGACTCGATCAGTAGCGCGGCGCCGTCGTGGCAGTCGATGCCGTCGAAAATCCGCGCCCCGGTGATTTTCTTCCTAGTCATCGTGTCTCCGTTACCTTCTTGAGGCTCGCCGGCGTATCCGGGTTGAGGCCGCGCGAGCGCGACCAGGCTTCGACGAAGCCGTAAAACGGCAGGACCAGCGTGAGCGCGTCGGTGATCGGGTGGCCGGTCTCGACGAAGGGCAGGCGCTTTGCCTTGCCTGCCCGCGCCGAGGTGACGTGCACGACCGCCCCCTTCGCGCTCAGGCCGTCGGCAATCTCGGCGACCGACACCTCGGCGGCATCGCGTGCGGCGAGCGCCAGAACCGGGAAGCGGGCGCCGACGAGCGCCACCGGTCCGTGCAGCACTTCCGCCGCAGAATAGGCCTCGGCATGCATGCTGGACGTCTCCTTGAACTTCAGCGCCGCCTCGCTGGCGACCGCCAGCGCCGGGCCGCGGCCAAGGACATAGAGCGATTCCGCCTGATCAAGCTCGGCGGCGAAGCCCCACCAGTCGAGCTTCACCGCTGCCGCGAAGTGCTGAGGCAGATCGGCAACCGCCCGCTTCAGTGCCGCATCGCCCGTCCATTCGCCGAGGACGGCGAGGCCGGCAACGATCGAGTTAACATAAGATTTCGTCGCCGCGACGGCAATTTCGGGGCCGGCGAGAATATCGAGCGGATGGCTGCAGGCGTCCGCAATCGGCGAGGGCAGCGTATTGGCAAGCGCGATCGAAACGGCGCCGGCACGCGTTGCGGCCTCGGCCAGCGCAACGATGTCAGGGCTTTTTCCCGACTGCGAGATCGCGATCGCCGCCGCCCCGCCAAGCTTCAATTCGGCGCCATAAATCGAGGCAAGCGAGGGGCCAAGCGAGGCGACGGGCCGGCCGGCGGTGAGTTCGATCGCATATTTCAGGAACAACGCTGCATGGTCGGAGGAGCCGCGGGCGATCGTGACCAGGAAGGCCGGATCCTTGGCGCGCAGCGCAGCACCCGCCGCAGAGAGCGCTTTCGCCGAGCGATCGAGCAATCGTGCGGCGGCGTCGGGAATCTCGTCGATTTCTCGCCGCATGTTTGTCGGCATGTCTTCGTCCTTTCCTAAAGCGAGTGCGTTCAGCTTTCCGGGATCGTCAGCTCCGCGACAAAGTCATAGGCATCGCCCCGATAGAGCGAGCGGGTGAATTCGACGACGCGGCCCGAGGCGAGATAGGAGACACGCTCGATCGAAAGGCCTGCCGCACCGACGACAACCCCGAGCATCGTCGCATCCGGGTCCTTGATGTTGCAGGCGGAAATGCGCTGCACGGCGCGCACCGGCCGGGCGTTGGCCCTTTCAAGCGCGGCATAGAGCGACGAGCTGACAGAAAGCGGGTCGGGCAGGAATTCGGTCGAAACGCAGGCGCGCTCGATCGCAAGCGGCATGTCGTCGGCTATGCGGAGCCGGCCGAGACGCGCGACCAGCGCATCGGCTGGCAGTCCGAGCGTCATCATCTCGTCGGGCGACGGATGAAAAAGCCCCCGCTCCAACCACTCTGCCCGCGTATTCAGACCGCGCCGGGCCATGTCTTCGGTAAAGGAGGTGAGGCGCGAGAGTGACTGCTCGACCCGCGAGACGGGGCGGACGACGAATGTACCGGACCCGTGGCGGCGCACGAGCAGACCGTCCCGCACCAGATCGTCGACCGCCTTACGGACGGTCACGCGGCTGACATTGGCATAATCGGCGAGATCGCGTTCGGGCGGCAGCGCATCGCCATGATTGAGCTTACCGGACAGGATCGCCTCCTCCAACGATTGCCGGAGCTTGAGGTAAAGCGGACCGGGGCCTCCGGCCAGAAGGCCTTCGCGCGGCAGGATGGCGGCAAGCGTATGGCTCATACGACAACCTCCGGCCGGCTGCCGAAACGCTGAGCCGCGAGCGCAACCGCGCCGGTCAATGCGTCCGCCTCGGGCTCGGCAAAGAGCGGCTGGTGCCGTTCGGCAAGCCAAAGCCGATAGAGCGGCGCCAAGCCACCGAGCAGACAGATCGTCCGCACTCCTTTCGCGACCACCACGTCCAGCGCCTCGTCGACGCTGGTGGCGGCGGCCCTTAAGAGGCGCCTCGCCACCGGATCGCCGCGCCCGGCGAAATCGAAGACGCGCGGCGCGTAGCGGCCGAACTCGCCGGGCTTGGCGAGACGCGCGAAATCGACGACGTCACGGGGATCGTTGTTGAACTCCGCGAGCACCGAGCCAGTGACCGGTGAAGCTTCATGGATGCCGTCATAGGCGAGCAGGCTTTCCTGGAGGAGAGCATGGCCGATGCGAGCGCCGCTGCCATGATCGCCGATGGTGAAGCCCCAGCCGCCGATATAGCTGACCGTTTCGGCCCGTCGCGTGATGTAGATCGTGCCGGTCCCGAGGATGGCGACGGCACCGTCCTTGTCACCAAGCGCTCCCTGAAGCGCGATCAGCCCGTCGGACTCGATATCGGCTGCGGCGAAGGGAAGCCGCCGCTTCACATAATGTACGGCATCACCGACATTATGGCCCGCGACCCCGAGGATCGCGAACGCCGACGTGATACCTGCCGGATCGAGGCCCGCGGCTTCGAATGCAGCACGCGCCGCATCGGCAATATTCTGCAGCGCCGTTTCCGGATCGGTGAGAATATTGGCGGCACCGGATTTTCCGCGGCCGAGAATACGGCCGGCCGAGCCCGCGACCGCCGCCCGGCAGCTGGTTCCGCCGCCGTCGATTCCGATGAGATAAGATGTCATGAGCACCTCCGCGCTCTCAAAATACCAAAAAAATACCATTAACCAAGCACGATTTCGAGCCCAGGGTTTAAATCGAAGGCAAGCCTGTTGATTTTTATCAATTATTTTCTTTGCATGATGTTTTGACGCACCAAAAGTCAAATTTTCCCTAGACAATTGGTATTTTTTTGGCATTAATTCGGGAAGAGGAGAACGACGCTATGCCGGCAATGAAGACCGAAGAGCGCCATGATGAGGCAAAGGGCCTGGATCTCATGGATCCGGCGCTGGCGCTTAGCCTGCTCGCCTCGGGTCAACAGGCGGCAGCTAAATCCGTCGATGCTGCGATAGAGGCAATCGCGGCCGCAGCTGCACTTGCCGCGGGCACGCTCTCTACCGGCGGGCGGCTCGCCTATGCCGGCGCAGGAAGTTCCGGCTTGATGGCCATGGCCGACGCGCTCGAGCTGCCGGGCACTTATGGCATTCCCCAGGACCAGATCGTCGTACTTCTGGCGGGCGGCACCGCGAGCCTGACCGATCTCGCCGGCGGCTATGAGGACGACACGGAGCTTGCGCGCAACGATGTCCGCGAGGCCGGCATCACGGCGGGTGGCTGCCTGATTTCCGTTTCCGCGAGCGGCTCGACGCCTTATGCGCTCGCCGCCGCCGACGAGGCGCGGAAACGCGGTGCGAAGGTCATCGCCATCGCCAACAATCCGGGTGCCGCCCTCTTCGAAGGCGCCGATGTCGCGATTCTCTTGCAGACGCCGCCGGAGGTCGTCTCCGGTTCGACGCGCATGGGCGCGGGCACGGCACAGAAGATCGCCCTGAACATGTTTTCGACACTTGTCGGCATCCACCTCGGCCATGTGCTCGACGGCCACATGGTCAACGTTCGCGCCGACAACATCAAGCTGCGCCGCCGGGCGACCCGGATCGTCTCCGACGTCACCGGGCTCGGCGCCGATGAGGCGGAACGGCTGATCGATGCCGCCTCCGGCTCGGTGAAGCTTGCGATTCTGCTCGCCTCGGGGGCGAAGGACGCGACGCAAGCCGAATCCGCGCTCGCAAAGGCCAATCAGAATTTGCGCCAGGCGATCGCGATCGTCTCGCCCGAATGAAAACTGGGATCCAAACCGCGCCCGCGACGGCGCCTATAAGAGGGAGAGCCTGAATGACCCGCACGACAATAAATGGCCTGCTGCTCGCATCGAGCATTCTCGGTTCCGCCGGGCTTGCGCAGGCGCAAGACGTGACGCTGACGATCGAGAGCTGGCGCAATGACGACCTGGCGATCTGGCAGGAGAAGCTGATTCCCGCCTTCGAGTCCAAGCACCCGGGCATCAAGGTCGTCTTCTCGCCCTCGGCTCCGACCGAATACAATGCCGCACTCAATGCCAAGCTCGACGCAGGATCCGCCGGCGATCTCATCACCTGCCGCCCGTTCGACGCCTCGCTCGAGCTCTATAACAAGAAGCATCTGGTCGATCTGACCGGGCTGGCCGGCATGGAGAACTTCTCCGACGTCGCCAAGTCCGCCTGGACGACCGATGACGGCAAGACGGCCTTCTGCGTGCCGATGGCCTCCGTGATCCACGGCTTCATCTACAACAAGGACGCCTTCGACCAGCTCGGACTCTCGGTGCCGACGACCGAGGATGAATTCTTCGCCGTCCTCGACAAGATCAAGGCAGACGGCAACTACATCCCGATGGCAATGGGCACCAAGGATCTCTGGGAAGCCGCGACCATGGGCTATCAGAATATCGGCCCGAACTACTGGAAAGGTGAGGAGGGGCGTCTGGCCTTGATCAAGGGTGAGCAGAAACTCACCGACGAGCCTTGGGTGGAGCCCTATCGCGTGCTCGCCAAGTGGAGGGATTATCTCGGCGACGGCTTCGAAGCGCAAACCTATCCGGACAGCCAGAACCTCTTCACGCTCGGCCGCGCCGCGATCTATCCGGCAGGCTCGTGGGAAATCGCCGGCTTCAACACCCAGGCAGAGTTCAAGATGGGTGCCTTCCCGCCGCCCGTTAAGAAGGCCGGCGACACCTGCTACATCTCCGACCATAACGATATCGGTATCGGCCTCAATGCCAAGAGCCCGAACGCGGAAGCCGCCAAGACGTTCCTCACCTGGGTCGCCTCGCCGGAATTCGCGGACATCTACGCCAACGCCCTGCCGGGCTTCTTCAGCCTCAACTCGACCGCGGTGACGATGACCGATCCGCTTGCCCAGGAATTCGTCTCCTGGCGTGAGAAGTGCAAGTCGACGATCCGCTCGACTTATCAGATCCTCTCGCGCGGCACCCCGAACCTCGAGAACGAGACCTGGGTCGCATCGGCCAACGTCATCAATGGCACTGAGACTCCGGAAGAGGCTGCCAAGAAGCTGCAGGAAGGGCTCGAGAGCTGGTACAAGCCGGCAAAGTAAAGCTCGAGGGGCGCGGGACGAGGTTCCGCGCCCCTTTCCCTCGCCACGCAGAGCGCCGCACCCGGCGCGTGCGATCGGAACTTAGCCGCTCTCGCGAGCCTGCGGCGGCTTTATCGCGCGCCATGGATGCGCCCAGTGTTTTCGAACGAAATCGAGGCTGCGCGACGAGCCAGCCATTGGAACGGGCCAGAGGCCGATGAACCCACGCGAAACAATGATGGACGTCAGTGAGCTCAAGCGCCCTCGGCGCTGGCACATCCTCGTCTTTCTCACGCCGGCGCTTCTCATCTACACCGCGGTGATGATCCTGCCACTGATCGAGACGCTGCGCCAATCGTTCTTCAACACCGTCGATGGAGAATATACTTTCGTGGGGCTCGGCAATTTCAGCGTGCTCTTCGGCGACCCGCGCTGGGCCTCGGATTTCTGGAACGCGCTCAGGAACAATGTAGTCTTTTTCCTGATCCACATGGCGGTTCAGAATCCGATCGGCATTGCGCTTGCCGCCATGCTGTCGGTGCCGAAACTGCGCTTCAGCACCTTCTACCGCACGGCGATCTTCCTGCCGACGCTCCTGTCATTCGTCATCGTCGGCTTCATCTGGAAGCTGATTCTTTCGCCGATCTGGGGTGTGGCGCCCTATCTCATGGACCTGGTCGGGCTCAAATGGCTCTTCGCGCCTTGGCTCGGCCGGCCCGACAGCGCTCTCATTGCGGTCTCGCTGATCTCGGTTTGGCAATATATCGGCATCCCGATGATGCTGATCTATGCGGCGCTGCTCAATATTCCGGACGAGGTGATCGAGGCGGCAGAGCTCGACGGCATCACCGGCTGGAGTCAGTTCTGGAAGATCAAGCTGCCCCTGATTTTGCCGGCGATCGGCATCGTATCGATCCTCACCTTCGTCGGCAACTTCAACGCCTTCGACCTGATCTATACGGTGCAGGGGGCGCTTGCCGGCCCGGACGGATCGACGGACATCCTCGGGACGCTGCTCTACCGCACCTTCTTCGGTTTCCAGCTTCAGCTCGGCGACCGTTCGATGGGCGCGACGATCGCAACGGTAATGTTCCTGATCATTCTCGCCGGCGTCTCGCTCTACCTTTTCGTCATCCAGCGCCGCATGCGCCGCTATCAGTTCTGAGGAGGAACAAGATGTCGAAAGCACGCACCTCCCTCGCCCGCACCGGCGCCGTCCATTTCGCGCTGATCGCCTATACGCTGGTCGCGCTGTTTCCGGTGTTCCTGACGATCGCCAACTCCTTCAAGAGCCGCAATGCGATCTTCCGCGAGCCCTTGGCGGTCCCAACGCCCGAAACTTTCAGCCTGATCGGCTATGAGACGGTGCTGAAGCAGGGGGACTTCATCGGATATTTCCAGAACAGCGTCATCGTGACGGTTGTCTCGATCGCGCTCGTGCTGCTCTTTGGCGCCATGGCCGCCTTCGCGCTCTCCGAATACCGCTTCCGCGGCAACACGCTGATGGGCCTCTATCTGGCGCTCGGCATCATGATCCCGATCCGGCTCGGCACAGTCGCCATCCTGCAGGGCATGGTGGCGACGAATCTCGTGAACACGCTCACGGCGCTGATCCTCGTCTATACGGCGCAAGGCCTTCCGCTTGCGGTCTTCATCCTCTCGGAATTCATGCGCACCGTGTCCGACGATCTCAAGAATGCCGGCCGCATCGACGGGCTCTCGGAATATGCGATCTTCTTCCGGCTGGTGCTGCCGCTCGTGCGCCCCGCCATGGCGACGGTCGCCGTCTTCACCATGATCCCGATCTGGAATGACCTCTGGTTCCCGCTGATCCTTGCGCCGGCGGAACCGACGAAGACCATCACGCTCGGCTCGCAGATTTTCATCGGCCAGTTCGTCACCAATTGGAACGCGGTACTCTCCGCCCTTTCGTTGGCGATCTTCCCGGTCCTCATCCTCTACGTCATCTTCTCGCGGCAATTGATCCGCGGAATCACGGCAGGAGCAGTCAAGTGACCCTTTCCGCAAACCCGATCCGCGTCCTCGTCGCCGGCCTCGGCAATATGGGCCGCAGCCATGCGCTCGCCTATTACGCCAACCCCGGCTTCGAGATCGCCGGCCTCGTCAACCGCTCGAATGTCGAGCTGCCCGAGCCATTAGCTGGCTACGAGGTCCGGCCGTCCTTCTCGGAGGCGCTTCTCGAGTTCAGACCGGAGCTCTGCTCGATCAACACCTATTCGGACAGCCACGCGGCCTATGCGGTGACGGCGATGGAAGCTGGCTGCCACGTCTTTGTCGAGAAGCCGCTGGCGACCACGGTCGCCGATGCCGAGCGGGTGGTCGCCTGCGCGCGTGCAAACGGCCGCAAGCTGATCGTCGGCTATATCCTGCGCCACCATCCGTCCTGGATGCGGCTGATCACCGAGGCGCGCAAGCTCAGGCCGCCTTATGTCTTCCGCATGAACCTGAACCAGCAGTCGAGCGGCACGACCTGGGCGACGCACAAGTCGCTGATGCAGACGACCGCGCCGATCGTCGATTGCGGCGTCCATTATGTCGACGTCATGTGCCAGATCACCGATGCGAAACCGGTCGAGGTGCGCGGCATGGGGCTCAGGCTTTCGGACGAGATCGCCGCCGACATGTATAACTACGGGCACCTGCAGGTTCTTTTCGAGGATGGGTCAGTCGGCTGGTACGAGGCCGGCTGGGGCCCGATGATCTCCGAGACCGCATTCTTCGTAAAGGACGTGATCTCGCCGAACGGTTCGGTATCGATCGTCATGGACCAGAACGCCAGGTCCGACGACATCGACACGCATACGAAGACCGCCGTCATCCGCCTGCATAGTGCCGCGACCGGACCGGACGGCCTTTTCCTGCGGCCGGACGAGGACCTGAGAATGGAAGGCGAGCCCGGTCACCAGGAACTCTGCGACCGCGAGCAGGCCTTCGTGCTCAAGGCCATCCGGGAAGACATCAACCTCGACCGGCACATGGAGGACGCGGTGCAGTCGCTGAAAATCTGCCTGGCGGCGGACGAAAGCGTTCGAACCGGCAAGCCGGTCAAGCTCTAGAGCGGGTGCGCTCACATGCGTTCGCACCGCCCGCTCTATCTGTTTGTTTTTGCGCATTTGTGCAACGTCGGGTGAATCCACCTGACTGAAAAATGCTCCATGCCAAGAGGGACGAAACGTGGGATCATTGCAACTCAAATCCATCCGCAAGGCCTTCGGCGGCCATGAGGTGCTGAAGGGCATCGACCTCGAGGTGAAGGACGGCGAATTCGTCATCTTCGTCGGCCCTTCCGGCTGCGGAAAATCGACCCTCTTGCGCACCATTGCAGGCCTTGAGGACGCGACCTCGGGCAGCGTCCGGATCGACGACCTCGAGGTCGGGCATGTCGCACCCGCCAAGCGCGGCATCGCCATGGTGTTCCAGTCCTATGCGCTCTACCCGCACCTGACGGTGAAGGACAATATGGGTCTGGGCCTCAAGCAGGCCGGCGTGCCGAGAGCCGAGATCGACGAGAAGGTTGCCAAGGCTGCAGGCATGCTTTCGCTCGAACCCTACCTTGCCAGGCGCCCGGCCGAGCTTTCCGGCGGACAGCGCCAGCGGGTCGCGATCGGCCGTGCCATCGTCCGCGAACCAAAGCTCTTCCTCTTTGACGAGCCCCTGTCGAACCTCGACGCGGCGCTGCGCGTCAACACGCGACTCGAAATCGCCCGCCTGCATCGCAGCCTCAAGGCGACGATGATCTATGTCACCCACGACCAGGTCGAGGCGATGACGCTCGCCGACAAGATCGTGGTGCTCAATGCCGGCCGAATCGAGCAGGTCGGCTCGCCGATGGAGCTCTATAACCGGCCGGCCAATCTCTTCGTTGCGGGCTTCATCGGCTCACCGCAGATGAACTTCATCGAGGGGGAACGGCTCGGAGACACGTCGGCGAAGACGGTCGGCATCCGCCCGGAACATATCGGCCTTTCGCGCGACGGCGGCGACTGGAAGGGCAAGGTCATCCATGTCGAACATCTCGGCGCCGACACGATCGTCTATCTGGAATCGGAACGGGTCGGGCCGCTCACGGCGCGGCTCTTCGGCGAGCACCGCTATGCGGCAGACGACATCGTCCATGCCACCCCGGTGATCGGCGCCATGCATCGTTTCGACGCCGATGGGCGGGTGATCAAAACCGGAGAATAAGGGGGCCCATAGGCAACCCGCCCCAACCCTCCCCACAGGGGAGGGGGATCCCTGCTCGTGGCGACCGACTACCCTCTCCCACCCTAAGTTCCGCAGAAGGTTCGAAATGGAGACGGAGGGGGTGCGGCAAGTTAGCCCTCCGCCTTGTGGGGAGGGGTCGGCGGCACATTCCCGGCGCCCTTCTGAGTACCAATCACACCTACGTGATTAGCAGCAACCGCAAACGTCGAAGCCATTGCGGTTCCTGGTTTTCTCGCCTTTTGCGGGCAGCCGGGAAAGACAGTTGCGCTGTGGTGGAAATTAACATACACTGGTGTAGGTATATTAGCTTTCCGGTATTTTCTTCCCAAGTACCGGACCCGCTCCACTCTCCTTCGGACCGCGCAGCTGCAGATATTGGCTGCGAGCGGTCCTTTCGTATGGACATATCGATGCATAAAAATCGAGCGCTACTGGCCGCCTCGCTGGCAACCATGCTTTTTCTCGCCGGCTGCCAGAAGGACGAAGAGCAACAGGCAGCACCTTCGGCCTTTCCGCCGGCCCAGGTCGCCGTCTTCACGACGGCGGCTGAACCCTTGCCGATCACCAATGAGCTGCCCGGCCGCATCACGCCGACGCGGATCGCCGAGGTTCGCCCGCGGGTTTCCGGCATCCTCGTAGAGCGCGTGTTCCAGCAGGGATCGATGGTGAAGCAGGGCGACGTGCTCTACCGGATCGACCCGGCGCCGTTCCAGGTCAAGGTCGACAGTGCCCAAGCGACGCTGCAGCGGGCGCTTGCCGTACGCGACCAGGCCAAGCAGACCGCCGATCGGCAGGCGCGGCTGAAGGAGGCACAGGTTACCGCGGTCCAGCAATATGACGACGCCATTGCGGCGCTCGCCCAGGCCGAGGCCGATGTCGGCATTGCCGAGGCGGGCCTTGCGGAGGCGAAGCTCAACCTTGAATACGCGAATGTCACGGCGCCGATCAGCGGCCGGATCGGCCGGGCGCTGATCACAGAAGGCGCGCTCGTCAGCGCCAACGGCTCGGACAATCTCGCGACGATCCAGCAGCTCGACCCGATCTATGCCGACTTCACGCAATCGGCGACGGATCTGATGCGCTTGCGCAAGGCGCTCGAGGACGGACAGCTCATCAGCGCCAGGAACGAGGCGGAGGTGCAGCTGGTCCTCGACGACGGCACCTCCTACCCGCACAAGGGCAGGCTGCTCTTCTCCGAGGCGGCCGTCGATGCGTCGACCGGCCAGGTGACGCTGCGCGGCGAATTCCCCAATCCCGACGGCGACCTGCTTCCGGGCATGTATGTGCGCGTCCTGATCGTGCAGGGGCTGGAGAAGGACGCGATCACGGTCCCGCAGCAGGCGGTGCAGCGCAACAATGCCGGCCAGTCGCAGGTCTATATCGTCACGCCCGACAAGAAGGTCGAGTTCCGCAACATCACGCTCGGCCGCACGGTCGGCGACCGCTGGCAGGTGACCGCCGGCCTGAAGGCCGGGGAGAAGGTCATCGTCGAGGGCTTTCAGAAGGTCGCCCCCGGCGCGCCTGTGGAACCCTCCGACTGGAACCCCAACGCGAAGCCAGAGACGGCTCAAGCCGATGCCTCGGCCGGGGCAGCAGAGAAGTCCGCCACCTCAGTGAAGTGAGAGCCCGCCCATGCCCAGTTTCTTCATCGACAGGCCGATCTTTGCCTGGGTGGTGGCGATCTTCATCATGGTCGCCGGCATCATCGCGATCCCGCTCTTGCCGGTTTCGCAATATCCGGACGTCGCCCCGCCGCAGATATCGATCAACGCGACCTATCCCGGCGCCTCGTCGCAGGACACCTATCAAAGCGTCACGCGGCTCGTCGAGAACGAGCTGAACGGCGTCGAGGGCCTGCTCTATTTCGAATCGACCTCGAGCGCATCCGGCTCGGTGCAGATCAACGCCACCTTCGCACCCGGCACCGACCCCAGCCAGGCCTCGGTCGACATCCAGAACCGGGTGCAGCGCGTCGAGCCGCGCCTGCCCGATTCGGTCCGGCAGCAGGGCGTCCAGGTGGACGAGGCCGGCTCCGGCTTCCTGCTGATCATTTCGCTGACCTCGACCGACGGGTCAATGGATGCGATCGGGCTTGGCGATTATCTGAGCCGCAATGTTTTGAACGAGATCCAGCGCGTGCCCGGCGTCGGCCGCGCCCAGCTCTTTGCGACCGAACGCTCGATGCGCATCTGGCTCGACCCGGACAAGATGCTCGGCCTCAATCTGACCGCCGCCGACGTGACCGCGGCGATTCAGGCTCAGAACGCTCAGATCGCCTCGGGCTCGATCGGCGCGCAGCCGAACCCGATCACCCAGCAGATCAGTGCGCCGGTCGTGATCAAGGGGCAGCTTTCGACGCCCGAGGAATTCGGCGCGGTTGTGCTCCGGGCAAATGCCGACGGCTCGGCCGTGCGTCTGCGCGACGTCGCCCGCATCGAGATCGGCGGCGAGAGCTATGACTTCTCCACTCGCCTCAACGGCAAGCCCTCGGCCGCGATCGCTGTGCAGCTCTCGCCGAGCGGCAATGCTATGGCGACCTCCGAGGCCGTCAAGGCGCGCATGGACGAGCTTGCCCAATTCTTCCCTCCGGGGCTCGAATATTCGATCCCCTACGACACATCGCCCTTCGTGAAGGTCTCGATCGAAAAGGTGATCGAGACGCTGGTCGAAGCGGTGGCGCTCGTGTTCCTCGTTATGTTCCTGTTTCTTCAGAACATCCGCTACACGATCATCCCGACGATCGTCGTTCCGGTCGCGCTGCTCGGCACCTGCGCGGTGATGCTGGCGATGGGCTTCTCCATCAACGTGCTGACGATGTTCGGCATGGTGCTGGCGATCGGCATCCTTGTCGACGATGCGATCATCGTCGTCGAAAATGTCGAGCGCATCATGTCGGAAGAGGGGCTGACGCCAAAGGACGCAACCCGCAAGGCGATGCGCCAGATCACCGGCGCCGTCATCGGCATCACACTGGTGCTCGCCTCCGTGTTCATTCCGATGGCCTTCTTCCCCGGGGCGGTCGGCGTCATTTACCGACAGTTCAGCCTGACCATGGTCGTTTCGATCCTGTTCTCGGCGTTCCTCGCCCTGTCGCTGACGCCGGCGCTCTGCGGCCGATTGCTGAAGCAGGTGCCGAAGGGACACCACCACGCCAAGCGCGGCTTCTTCGGCTGGTTCAACCGCAGCTTCGATCGCACGTCGCGCGGCTATACGCGGGTCGTTGGCGGTCTCGTCACCCGCGCCGGCCGCCTGATGGTGATCTATCTGGCGCTGCTCGCGGGTCTCGGCTGGGCGTTCCTGCAGCTTCCCTCCTCCTTCCTGCCGGACGAGGACCAGGGCTATGTCATCGTTATGATGCAATTGCCCTCGGAAGCGACCGGCAACCGTACCACGGAGGTGATCGAGCAGGCGGAGACGATCTTCGGGAAGGAGCCGGCGGTCGATCGCATCGTCGCGATCAACGGCTTCTCCTTCTTCGGCACCGGCCAGAACGCCGGCCTCGCCTTCGTGACGCTGAAAGACTGGAGCGAGCGCGATGCCGACAGTTCCGCCCAGGCGATCGCCGGCCGCGCGACGATGGCGATGAGCCAGATCAAGGATGCGATCAGCTTCGCGCTGTCGCCCCCGGCCATCCAGGGCCTCGGCACCACCGGCGGTTTCTCCTTCCGCCTGCAGGACCGCGGCGGCCTCGGCGAAGCGGCCCTTGCGGAAGCGCGCGATCAGCTTCTCGGCCTGGCTGCTGAGAGCAAGGTGGTGACTGGCGTTCGCTTCGAGGGCATGCCCGATGCGGCGCAGGTCAGCTTGGTGATCGACCGCGAAAAGGCCAACACCTTCGGCGTGACCTTCGCCGATATCAACTCGACGATCTCGACCAATCTCGGTTCCTCCTATGTCAACGACTTCCCGAATGCCGGCCGCATGCAGCGCGTCACAGTGCAGGCAGACGAGAACAAACGTATGCAGACGGCGGACCTCCTGAACCTCAACGTCCGCAATTCCAACGACGGCATGGTTCCGCTCTCGGCCTTCGCGACCGTCGAATGGATCAAGGCGCCGACGCAGACCGTCGGCTACAATGGCTATCCCGCCGTCCGCATCAGCGGCCAGGCTGCACCCGGCTATTCCTCCGGCGATGCGATCGCTGAAATGGAGCGGCTCGCGGCCGAGCTTCCGGCTGGCTTCGGCTACGAATGGACGGGCCAGTCGCTGCAGGAAATCCAGTCCGGAACGCAGGCGCCGCTCCTGATCGCGCTTTCCTGCCTGCTCGTCTTCCTCTGCCTGGCGGCGCTCTACGAAAGCTGGTCGATCCCCATCTCGGTCATCATGGTCGTGCCGCTCGGGGTCATCGGTGCGGTTCTGGCCGTGACGATGCGCGACATGCCGAACGACGTGTACTTCAAGGTCGGCCTGAT
Organism: Sinorhizobium sp.; assembly: GCA_031178305.1. Taxonomy (GTDB): domain Bacteria; phylum Pseudomonadota; class Alphaproteobacteria; order Rhizobiales; family Rhizobiaceae; genus Sinorhizobium. The sequence continues at coordinate 8,637 of JAPSJG010000007.1, read as the reverse complement.
CGCGATCATCGGGCTCTCGGCGAAGAATGCCATTCTGATCATAGAGTTCGCCAAGGAGCTCCGAGAACAGGGCAAATCGCTGATGGAGGCCACCCTCGAAGCCGTGCACCTGCGCTTCCGCCCGATCCTGATGACCTCGCTCGCCTTCACCCTCGGCGTTTTGCCCTTGGCGGTCGCAACGGGTGCAAGCTCCGCGAGCCAGCGCGCCATCGGCACCGGCGTCATGGGCGGCATGATCTCGGCAACGGTGCTGGCGATCTTCTTCGTGCCGGTCTTCTTCGTCTTCGTGATGAAGATCTTCGAGCGCGGGAAGGCTCTCACGGGAATGCCGCAGCGGGTATCCGAGACCAGCAGTCCCGCCGAGTGAACAGATGCAGCGGCTTCCAAGCGCGGGGCGCCGCAATCCCATATCGCGCGAACGACCTGCACAGGGGGAAATGAGAGGCGCGCAGCGAGCTTCGCCAGCTAAATGCGGCGCGTCTCAAGGAGAATGACATGCGCCGAACCAAGGCCGAGGCCGAAGCAACGCGAAAGAAGATCCTCGATGCGGCCGAGCGCATGTTCTACCAGAAGGGCGTTTCCGACACGACGCTTGAGGAGGTGGCAAGCGAAGCGGGCGTTACGCGCGGTGCCATCTATTGGCACTTCGCCAACAAGACGGATCTCTTCCTGGCGCTCTATGAAGCCGTGCCGCTGCCGCATGAAGACATGATCGCGCGCGAGATCGAGACCGAGGCTTTCGACACACTCGCAATCGTCGAGAAGGCAACCGGCGAATGGCTAGAGGCCCTCGCCAAGGACGGGCAGCGCCAGCGCATTCTGACCATCATGCTGCGCTGCGACTACGACAAGGCCATGTCGACAGTGTTGGCCAAACAACGGGAAATCGACCAACGCCACCACGCAATGCTCGAACTCGCCTTTTCGCAGGCGCTCGAGCGGGGTCAGCTGGAGGAGCGCTGGACGCCCGCCTCCGCCGTACGCACCCTACACTGGACGATGATGGGGCTCTGCACCGACTGGCTGCTCTTCGGACGCAGCTTCGACCTCGTGACCGAGGGACGCGAGACGCTTCGGCGCCTCTTTTCGAGCTTCCGGCGACCGCCGGCGTGACCTCCAAAGTGTCACACGCGAAAAATCGAATTCAAACCACATCATCTTTCGGCGTCTCCGGAAGCTCGATGTCGATTGTACAGACGACCCCGTCCGGCTGAAATTGCCGGCGGCGGCTCCCGGCAAACTCTTTTCGATCAGTACCCCGCCGAAACGCTGTTTCTCCGGCGGCTTCACTGGGCGCCCGCCGCGTTCTCGAGTCGCATTTCCTGTTCTAGGCGCTGATTGCTCTCGCGTGAATTCTCCTCGGTTCGGCGACGTTCGGTAACATCGACGCTGCTGATTCTTGAGCCTTGTGATCGTTACCCTGTTAGTGCGCCTCGTCCCAATTGTGCGCGGCGCGCGCGTCGACCTTCAGCGGCACCTTCATCTCGAGCGCCGGCATCGCCGCATGTTCCATCACGGACACGATCACCGGGATAGCGCGGTCGATCTCGCCGTCTTCCACCTCAAAGATCAGCTCGTCGTGGACCTGGAGCAGCATGCGGGCGGATAACTTTGCTTTCTCGAGAGCCGGCTCCATCTTGACCATGGCTCGGCGAATGATGTCGGCGGCCGACCCCTGGATCGGCGCATTGATTGCCGCGCGCTCATTGAAGGCGCGCATCGAAGGGTTGGAGGAGCGGATATCCGGATAATGGGCGCGGCGGCCAAAGATCGTTTCCACATAGCCGTGCTCGCGGGCAAAGGCCTTGGTGTTCTCCATATAGTCGCGAATGCCCGGAAAGCGCTCGAAATATCTCTTGATGTATTCGCCGGCTTCCGAGCGCTCGATCGAAAGCTGGTTGGCAAGTCCGAAGGCGGAGATGCCGTAGATGATGCCGAAATTGATCGCCTTGGCGCGACGACGGATTTCGGTCGGCATGCCCTCGACCGGAACCCCGAACATTTCGGAGGCCGTCATCGAATGGATATCGACCCCATCGGCGAAGGCCTGGCGAAGCTGCGGAATATCGGCGACGTGGGCAAGCACCCGCAGCTCGATCTGGCTGTAGTCCGCCGAAACCAGCTTGTGCCCTGCGGTGGCGATGAAGGCAGTGCGGATCCGGCGCCCTTCGGCGGTCCTGACCGGAATGTTCTGCAGGTTCGGTTCCGACGAGGAGAGTCGTCCGGTCGTCGTTGCCGCTAGCGCATAGCAGGTGTGGACCCGCTTCGTCTCGGGATGCACAAAGCCCGGGAGGGCGTCGGTATAGGTCGATTTGAGCTTAGTGAGCTGCCGCCAGTCCACAATCTTGCGCGGCAGCTCGTGCCCCGCAGCGGCAAGATCCTCGAGCACCTGGGCAGACGTCGACCATTGACCGGTCTTCGTTTTGGAGCCGCCCGGGAAACCCATCTTGCCGAACAGGATGTCGCCGAGCTGCTTCGGCGAGCCGATCGTGAAGGTCTCACCCGCCAGCCGGTAGATCTCGTCTTCGAGTGCCGCCGCCCCTTGCGCCAGTTCGCCGGAGAGGCGTGAGAGAATCTGGCGGTCGACCGTGATGCCGCGCCCCTCCATCCGTGCCAGCACCGCGACCAGCGGCCTTTCCAGCCGCTCATAGACGCGCGTCAGGCCCTTGGCGGCTAGCTGCGGCTTCAGCAAGTGCCAGAGCCGCAGCGTCACCTCCGCATCCTCGGCCGCATAGGCGGTCGCCTTGTCGACATCGACGAAATCGAAGCTTACCGATGCCTTGCCGCTGCCGGCGATATCCTTGTAGGCGATTGGCACGTGGCCGAGCCAACGCTCGGAGAGCTGATCCATGCCGTGCGCGCCGTTGCCGGCATCAATCACATAGGACATCAACATCGTGTCGTCGAAGCTCTGGATGGTGATCCCATACCGCTTCATCACGAGATAGTCGTATTTAAGGTTCTGCGCGACCTTCAGGACCGACGAGTCGTGCAACAGTACCTTTAGCCGGCTCAACGCATCAACTACTGGAATCTGGCTCTCCAACAGCCCACCGCCCAGCAGGTCGCTGACGCCGTTCTTGTGCGTAAGCGGCACATAGGCCGCCCTGATCCTGGAGCCCAAGGGATCGTCGGTATAATCGGCGATCGCCAGCGAGAAGCCGCAGAGCTCCGCCCGCATCGGGTCGAGCGACGTCGTTTCCGTTTCGAAGCCGACGAGCCCTGCATCGCGCGCATCGGCGATCCAGCGATCGAGGGTGACGAGATCGCGGATGGTCACATAGGCCGAATGGTCGAAGGGCGCCTTGGCGAAGTATTCCGCACGAGCCTTCGCCAGTCCCTCCGGTGCCGCGCCAGCCCTTTCGACCTCTTGGCCGCGAGACAGGAACGGAACCGCCGCATTGGCGGCGTCGCCGCGCGGCGGCACGGCACTCGTAGACTGGGGGGAGGGCGGCGGGCCGGCCGCCTCGCCCACGTCGAGATCCGGTCCGTGCGCCTGAGCGCCCCATTCGATCGGCACAGGGGCCGGTTCGACCGCTTCCGCATCGGTGTCGGTCGCGGCAGCAACGCGTCGGGTCAGCGCGTTGAACTCCATCGTCTTCAGAAAGGCGATCAGCTTCGGACCATCCTGCGAATCGAGCCGCAAATCCTCGAGCGGGACATCGAGCGGCGTATGCTTATCCAGCTTCACCAACTCGCGGGAGAGGCGCGCCATATCGGCATTGGCGATGATCGTCTCGCGCCGCTTCTGCTGCTTGATCTCGCCGGCGCGCTCGAGCAGCGTGTCGAGATCGCCGAATTCCTCGAGAAGCTGCGCCGCTGTCTTGGGGCCGATCCCCGGAATGCCCGGAACATTGTCGGTCGAGTCGCCGGTCATCGCCTGGAGATCGATCATCTTCTCGGGCGGCACGCCCCATTTCTCGATCACGTCGGGAATGGCGATCTGCTTGTCCTTCATGCTGTCATACATCGTGACCTTCGGTGTCACGAGCTGCATGAGGTCCTTGTCCGAGGAGACGATTGTAACGTCGGCGCCCGCCTCTTCGGCAAGCCGCGCATAGGTGGCGATCAGATCGTCGGCCTCGTAGCCTTCCTTCTCGATGCAGGGCAGGTTGAAGGCGCGCGTGGCGTGCCGGATCAGCCCGAACTGCGGGATCAGGTCTTCGGGCGGCGCGGTGCGGTTGGCCTTGTACTGGTCGTAGAGGCCGTTGCGGAAAGTCTTTGAGGAATAGTCGAAGATCACGGCGAAATGCGTCGGCGTCACGCCGACGGAAGTGTCGCGCGCATCCGTCAGGAGCTTCCACAGCATGTTGCAAAAACCGGCCACCGCGTTGACGGGCAGTCCGTCCGACTTGCGGTTGAGCGGCGGGATGGCGTGGAACGCCCGGAAGATGAAGCCCGAGCCGTCGACGAGAAAGAGATGATCACCGTTTTTCATGGGGCCATGGATAGCGCGCGGGAAGAGAAAGGTCCATTGCGGTTTTGATTGCAAATACGGACCGTAATTCCCATTTTTGGTGGCCGCCCAGGGGTCGACGAAGATGAAATATGCCGGTTGACCGACGGTCAGGCATCTCACGGAAACGTTACGCATTTGTAATGCGCGATTCAGTCGAGCAATCCTTGAAAAGCCACATTTGAATCCTCAAATCTTGTCGAGCGGCACTCAACGATGCCGTCGTCTGGTGATTGGCCTGTCCCCCGCCCGCACCAGATGTGGACAAAGGCCTCATCCCCCTCTCCGGGCCTTTGTCCCGCTTTCAAAGAGCCGCCACGGTGCCGCCTCCGCACCGTGGCGCCTTTGTTTCAGGCGAGCGGCCGGACTTAAATCCCGGGCTCAAAGTCCCCGGGGCTCAAGTCATTGTGAGTTTCACAGGAAACCCAGTGCCTGCTTTGTAACTTGTCATCGACCCGATTCGGGCCTAGGCATAGACATGGCCTTCAATCGTATGGAATCTGCGACCTATCTGGCCAGCCTGCTGGCAAGGAGCTTCTCGCGCGCCCTGCAGGAGCGGGGGCAGAAGCTCGGCTTCGCGCCCGGGCAGTTTCCGATCCTGCTCGAGCTGTGGGCCGAGGACGGGCTGACGCAGAAACAATTGCTCGACCGCCTTGACCTCGAACAGGCGACGCTCGCCAATACGCTTGCGCGGATGGAGCGGGACGGCTTGATTCTGCGCCGCAAGCATCCGACCGACAAGCGCTCGCAACAGATCTTCCTCTCCGAACGCGGCCGGGAAATAGAGGCGGCCGCGAAGGAAGCGGCGACCGCAGCGGAGCAATCGCTGCTTTCCGGTTTCCGCCGCTTCGAGAAGGAACTGATGCTCGAATACATGCGCATGGTGCTCGCCAACTCGGCGCGCGGCAACAGCGCTTGAGCAGGTCGCCCTGCCGCCCCTCGGCAATTTATCGTTGCATCAAAAGTTTTCGCTTAAAGCGGCGCCGTTTCGGCTCTACAGCGCCGTGCGTCCTACAGGACGCACAAAGGACGCTGTAACTCTTTGAATTTACGCATCGTCCTTCCGAAAATCGGTTCCGATTTTCGGGCCGATGCGCTAGTTTCGCCCGCGAAGCCCACGCAAGGATTCGTATAATGGCAGATATTATCCCGGTCCTCGAACGCGCCGACGCCAATCTCCCGCAAAGCCTCGAACGACTCTTCGACTTCGTCCGCATTCAATCGATCTCCACTGACCCGGCCTTCAAGGCCGAATGCCGCAGGGCGGCCGAATGGCTGGTGACGGAATTGAAGGCGCTGGGTTTCGACGCCTCGCTTCGAGACACGCCCGGTCATCCGATGGTGGTCGGCCATCATGCCGGCGCAGAACCGAGCGCCCCGCATCTTCTCTTCTACGGCCATTACGACGTCCAGCCGGTCGATCCTCTGGACCTCTGGGAGGCCCCGCCTTTCGAGCCGGCGCTCAAGGAAGTGGAGCCGGGGCGCAAGGTGATCACCGGCCGCGGGACATCCGACGACAAGGGCCAGTTGATGACCTTCGTCGAGGCGCTGCGCGCCTACAAGGAGGCAAAGGGATCGCTTCCCTGCCGCATCACCATTCTTTTCGAGGGCGAAGAAGAATCCGGCTCGCCATCGCTGAAACCCTTTCTCGAGGCCAATGCCGCCGAGCTCAAGGCCCACTATGCGCTGATCTGCGACACCGGCATGTGGGACCGCGATACGCCGGCCATTTCCGCGGGCCTGCGCGGCCTCGTCGGGGAAGAGGTGATCGTCAAGGCGGCGGATCGCGACCTGCACTCCGGCCTTTACGGAGGCGCGGCAGCTAACCCTATCCACATCCTGGCCGATATTCTCGCCGGGCTGCATGACGAGACCGGCCGCGTTACGCTCGAGAATTTCTACGACGGCGTCGAAGAGACCCCCGCCGACATCAGGGCGATGTGGAGCAAGCTCGACAGAACGGCGGAGGAATTCCTGGGGGACGTCGGCCTCTCGATCCCGTCGGGTGAAAAGGGCCGATCCGTGCTCGAACTGACCTGGGCACGGCCGACGGCAGAGGTTAACGGCATCGTCGGCGGCTACACGGGCGAAGGCTTCAAGACGGTGATCGCGTCCCAGGCCTCCGCCAAGATTTCGTTTCGTCTCGTCGGCAAGCAGGATCCGGGAACAATCCGCGAGAGCTTCCGCGCCTATGTCCGCTCCAGGATTCCGGCGGATTGCTCGGTCGAGTTCCACCCGCATGGCGGTTCTCCGGCGATCCAGCTTCCCTACGATTCGGCGCTCCTCAATACCGCCAGGGCCGCGCTGTCGGAGGAATGGCCCAAGCCCGCCATCGTCATCGGCATGGGCGGCTCAATCCCGATCGTCGGCGACTTCCAGAAGATGCTTGGCATGGAATCCTTGCTCGTCGGCTTCGGTCTTGCCGACGACCGCATTCACTCGCCCAACGAGAAATACGAGCTCACTTCCTTCCACAAGGGAATGCGTTCCTGGATCCGCATTCTCGACGCGCTCGCCGCATGAGATCGCGTGGGGCGTGGCGGAGTCATGCTCCGCCACGCGCCGTCCGCGATTGCCGTGATCACGCGATATCACGCCATCGCTGCTTGACCTGCCCGCCTCAGGGTGCTTCCCTTTTCCAAAACAGAGCAAAAATGGGAAGTGAGCTATTGGCAAGCATGAAGACCGAGACTGCGCGCTCAGGGCGCGATCCCTTCAGTGCGCGGTACGGCAATGAAAATTCCTGTCGCGCTTCAACGCCTTGGGCCTCTCTCGCTCCAGCCGATCCCCAGATGCCGGTATGAAACGGGCAAGCAGATATTTCTGGCCCTTCATCGGGCTGGCGGCGATTCTTTTATCGGTGAACGCGCTCTATCACGAATTGCGCGGCCTTTCCGCCGACGAATTCGTCGCGAGCTTCCAGGCCATTTCCCTGAAAAGCTGGCTGCTTGCCATCGGATCGACATTGGCCGCCTATGCGGCTCTCGCCGCTTACGACCGGCTGGCGCTCGACCATCTCGGCCACCGCATCTCGCTGTGGTTCATCACCGTCTGCTCGTTCACCACCTATGCATTGTCACACAATCTCGGCGCGTCGGTATTTTCCGGGGCGGTAGTGCGCTATCGGGCCTATCGATCGAAGGGACTGACGCCCGGCGAAGTCGGCGTGCTCGTCGCCTTCTGCTCTTTCACCTTCACGCTCGGGACGCTGATGCTGTCGGCGGTGGTGCTCCTCCTGAAACCGGACATCATCGAGCGCTTCGCGGAGTTCCTGCCGCTCGAAATGTCGCTGACCACGGGCGTCCTCATCCTGGCGCTGATCGGCCTTTACGTGCTTGGAAGCCTGGTCGGCCTGCGGCCGCTGCGCACGCGCTGGTTCCAGCTCTACTATCCAAGGCCGCGGATCGTCGCCAGGCAATTGATCATCGCCCCGCTGGAACTGCTCGGAGCCGCCGGCATCATCTATTTCGCGCTGCCTGAGGCCGGCAATCCCGGATATGTCGTTGTCCTGGGGATATTTCTCGCCTCCTTCTCCGCGGCGCTGCTTTCGCATGCGCCGGGCGGCCTCGGCGTTCTCGAGCTCGTCTTCATCGCCGCGCTGCCGGAAATGAATCCGGCCGACGTGCTTGCCGCACTTGCGATCTTCCGGCTCCTTTACCTGCTGATCCCCTTCGCGATGGCCCTCGTCGTCATCTTCGTCTTCGAGCACTCGCGTTTCCTGGACCAAAAGGAGCTAGGGTCGTAGGCACGGTGGCCGACTGAAAAGCCGCTACTTCGGCGGCAGGCCGGCCTTTCGCCTCGCCACGACACGTTCGCGCCAGACCGTGAATATTCCCGCCGCAACCACCAGGATCGAGCCGGCGATCATGTTCACCGTCAGCGTCTCGCCGAAGATCGCCACGCCCATGATCGAGGCGAAAACGAGCTGCAGATAGGTGAGCGGCTGGACGGCGACCGCGTCCAGGAGGTCGTAGGCGCGAATGAGAAAGTAGTGGCTCACGCTGCCGGTGATGCAAAGCAACAGCATCCAGCCCCAATCGGTGCTGAAAGATTAGTCCAGAAGAAGGGGCCGACGATACTGATCGAGGCAGCGCCGATGATGCCGGTATAGAAGAAGCTCGTCATCGCCGAATCGTCACGGCTGGCGAGCCGAGTCGCGATCACATAGACAGCGAACATCA
>JAPSJG010000232.1:1266-6291 GCA_031178305.1 Sinorhizobium sp. | reverse complement strand
AACCCCTGGTAGAGCCGCTTCTGCGCCTCGACGATGATGACGCCGGAGAAGACCGGCCAGAGTCTCCGGCCGAAGCGCTCGAGGCCGTGGCGCAGACGAAGCACCAGCTTGCGCCTGGACGGTGGGAAAAACAGCGCCTCGGAGCTGGCGCCCGGCGTGAAGTTCGTCTCGCGCAAGAGCGCCGTCAATTGCCCGCGCGAATAGGGCCGGCCCGAACCAAAGGGCGTATCTTCCATCCGCGCCCAGACGCCGCGGCGATTCGGCACCACTATGACGAGTCTTCCGCCCGGCGCCAGAATCCGCCAGATCTCCTTCATCGTCTCGCGCGGACTTTCGGCGAACTCCAGCGCGTGCACCATCAGCACCCGGTCGATCGAAGCGTCCGGCAGCGGCAGTTCCTCATCGAAGACCAATGCCGTCGAGGATAATTCGGCAACCGGCCAGTTCACCGCCCCCTGGCCCGCCGGCATGAAGGCGAAGGTCCGCTCGGTGTCGGCGCGGAAGCGCTCGAGATAGGGAACCGCATAACCAAGCCCGACGAGTCTCTCTTCCGGGAGACTTGCCCAGATCGAAGAGAGGGCCATGCTGACGGCCTGTTCCGCCATCCGGCCTAGTTCGGAATGATAGAATTCTCGAAGATCGACGATATCGGTGTGCATGCGCAACATGTTAGCCTCGGAACGGTAGACTTCAAGGCGAGCCTCGCTACATTCGGGCAGGAACACGAACGGCCGGGAACGGACTGCAGCCCGCCCTCAATTCAGATCGATAGCTCCTGATCGGAGGATCAAGCCATGACAGCGCTCGAACTCGACCTCTTCCTCTGCCGCACCGATAATTTCGGTGTGCTTGTTCATGACCCGGCAAGCGGCGCGACGGCGTCGATCGATGCGCCGGAGGAATTGCCGATCCTGGAAGCACTGGAGCGGCGCGGCTGGAGGCTGACGCATATCCTGACGACGCATTACCACGGCGATCATGTGGCTGCGAATGTCAGCCTTCAGGAACGCTTCGGCGTCACGATCATCGGCCCCAAGGGCGAAGCATCCAAGATCCCCGCCATCGACAAGTTGGTAGGAGACGGCGATCGCTTCGACTTCGCCGGCCACCCGGTTGAAGTCATAGAGACGCCGGGGCACACGGCGGGGCACATCTGCCATCATTTCCCTGAGGACAAGCTGCTCTTTGCCGCCGACACGCTCTTCGCGCTCGGCTGCGGTCGGCTGTTCGAGGGAACGGCGGAAACGATGTGGCGTTCGCTCAGCCGGCTGATGGCGCTGCCCGACGACACGTCCGTATATTTCGGTCACGAATACACGCTCGCCAATGCCCATTTTGCCGTCACGATCGATCCGGACAATCCGGCCCTGAAGGAACGCGCCGCCGAGATAGAAGAAACCCGGTCGGACGGCGGTTTCACGGCGCCGACGACAATCGGGCTGGAGAAGCAAACCAATCCCTTCCTGCGGCCCGGCGATCCGAAGATCCGCGCCAATCTCGGAATGGAAAAGGCGAGCGACGCCGCCGTCTTTGCGGAGATCCGCAAGCGCAAGGACAATTTCTGATGACGGCGTCGCAAGTTTTGACGGCGGCGGCGATCATCGATGCGTTGAGGCTCAGGCGCCATCCGGAAGGCGGCTGGTACAGCGAGACTTTCCGCGATCCGGCGGGCGGTCCGCGCGGCCATTCCACCGCAATCTACTACCTGCTCGAAAAGGGTGACCGCTCGCATTGGCACCGTGTCCGCGACGCCGCCGAAGTCTGGCACTATTACGCCGGCGCACCGCTTGAACTTGAGATTGCCGAACCCGGGCGGCCGGCATTGCATATGCGCCTCGGTGCCGACCTCTTCGCCGGCGAAAGGCCGCAACATGTCGTCCCCGCGGACTGGTGGCAATCAGCCAGATCCCTTGGCGACTGGACGCTCGTCGGCTGCACGGTCGCGCCCGGCTTCGATTTCTCCGCCTTCGAAATGGCGGGATCGGATTGGCAGCCGCCTGACGAGTAGGGAACTGTCTCTTGATCTCCCCTCATCCCGCTGCAGCGACCTTCACCCCGTCAGACGGGGGTCAGACAAGCCGCATAGCCCCCTCGGTCGCATCGCTGGCGGACATTTGGAAGGAAGAAGCGCAAACCGCTCGCTTGAGTCCCTTCTCCCGCTTGGGTCGCTTGGGGCGAGAGCGTTTCGGTAAGGGCAAATTCCGCACACTTACTCCGCCGGCTGCGTCGCTGGTTGCGCCCTGCGCAAGATCATGTCCCGTGCTGCGAGCACGGCGCCTCCGGTGACCAGCAGGCAGGCGGCCGCGATCCGCCAGGACGGCTCCGCGAAACCGAACAGGATGAGGATTAATGTCGAGAGCACGGGGGCCGCATAGCTGGCGACGCCGAGCAACTGGATGTCGCCGTTCTTGACGCCGTAATCCCAGGCATAGAAAGCCGCACCGACAGGTAGGAGGCCCAGTCCCGCCACTGCCAGCCATTCAAAGCCCGTCTCAGGCCAGATCGTCGTTTCTAGGCCGAGATGGCAGAGGAAGGAAAGGATCGAGGTCGCTAGGCAAAAGCCGGTGACGACGTCGGTCGAAACCGCGTCGAAACGGCGCGTGATCAGCGAATAGCCCGCCCAGGTGAAGGCACAGAGAAAGGCCGCTCCGTAGCCGAGCGTATAGGTTCCGTCAAAATCGATGCCGTTGCGTGAAACGATCAGGATTGTGCCGGCAAGGCCCGCAACAGCGCCGGCGACATGATACCAGCGCAGTCTCTCGCCGGGCAAAAGCGCCGAACCAACGACGATCAGCAGCGGCCAAAGATAGGCGATCAGCCCCGCCTCGACCGCCGGAGCATTTCGAAGCGCGGTGAAATAGAGAAAGTGGTAGCCGAAGAGCCCGGCAATGCCGGTGAACCATACCTTCGCCGGCTGTTTCAGAAGCACCAAACGCCGAGGCTTCAGGGTGAGCAGGATGATGCCGGGCAGACTGCCGATGAGGAAGCAGATCGCCGAAAGCTGAAATGGCGGCATCTTGCCGGAGGCCGCTGTGAGTAGCGCCAGCAGCGACCACATGAGGATTGCTGAAAAACCAATCAGTGTTGCCTTGAGCTTCAACGCCGTCCCCTCGCCCGGCAGACCCGGCTGCCGCACCGCCCGATTCTAGATGCAGCTGATCTACAGCGCCGCGCGTCTTATCAGACGCGCAAAGCTCGCTGTAGCACTTTGAATCGCTGCATGTCTTTGTCCTTAAATCGAGGTCGATTTCAAGGAGACATGCAGCAGCGGCTCTTTCGCGACTTTCGAAAGAGCTCCGCTGAAAACCGTCAACCGCCGAACCGCGTCGCGGAAACGGTGACCGGGCCAAGCTTGGTCGGGATGCGGACATAGACCGGGGCATAGACATTGACGGCGTCCGACTTCGCAAACCAGATTTCCATGGAGTTCAGCCGACGCAGGTATTCGACGTCCTTGCGCCCCTTCCTGTAGCCCGCCTTCGGCACAAAGCGGACGCCGCAGACGATCGCTTCGCCCTCGAACCCTCTCGTCCTGAAGCTTCTCGTACCCTTCGGCGACAGATTGATGTCGAGCCGTGATTCGCCATCGAAGATCGGCAGGGTTTTCGGACAGACGCGGGACTTTGCCGGAATGATCAGCCCTGAAAGCGGGTCGAGAACGTTGCGCATGTCGCGCCGCGTGAGCGGTACCCAGTTCTTCGGCAACGGCGTGCGCTTCGGCTCCATGTTCGCGCGCACCACATTACCGTTGCGGAATGTGACGCTGATCGCGCGCGACTTGCTACCGCTGCGATAAGACATCGAATATTCCGTGGCGCGCAGATAGTCGTCGGCGACCACGCCGGAAACGCGCGTCTGCCCCGAAGTCCGCTTGATGATGTCGGCAAGCCCTGCGGATCGCAGGCTGCCCGAAATCGTATAGCGATTCTTGTTGAGTTCCGTGTAGAAGGAAGCGCGCGCCACCGGCAGGCCGGCCAGCGCGATGCTGTAATCCGTCTGATGCTGGACCTCCGCAGCGGAGGATGCTGTGGAAAACACCATGGCCGCCAATATGGCCGCCGCCCGCAAGCCAGTGCGCCACATCATGCCCGAAAACTCCCCTGAATTTGCCGTCGCCATGCCTTGAAATGCCTACGGTTTGCGGCTTTTCTGCGCCAATCGCTCAAAATCTGAAGGCAGAAGGGATAGCGGAACGCCGACCGGCCTGGAATAGGAAAAGGAGCTCGTCGTGACGGCATAAACCAGCGCCGTTCCGTTGACCGGCGGCTCTCCGAAAAATGCCGGTTTTGCAGGAATGCGCAGGTTTGGCTTGACTGGTCGCCCGTCACTGACTATAGAACCGCGACTTTCCAATAATGGCCAGTAGGAACGCGGCCTGGGCTCTGGGCCCGCTACCCGCATTGTCCGGCGGCGATGAAGAAAATAGGTGTATCATGTCCCGTAGTTGCGAATTGACCGGCAAGGGCGTCCAGTCGGGCCACAATGTGAGCCACGCCAACAACAAGACCAAGCGCAAGTTCCTGCCGAACCTGTGCAACGTCACGCTGATCTCCGACGCGCTCGGTCAGCGCTTCCGGCTGCGTGTTTCTGCTGCCGCTCTGCGTTCGGTTGAACATCGCGGCGGCCTCGATGCCTTCCTGCTGAAGTCCGACGAGACCGAGCTGAGCATGCGTGCCCGTCTGCTGCGCCGCCAGATCGTCAAGAAGGTTGCCGAAGCCGCCTGATCGGCGTCGGCACGTCTGCCAGAAACGCGAAGGCTTGCGGGCTCGTCCGGCAAGCCTTTTTCTCGTGTCATCCCATCTATTCACCTGCTGGTGGCATCACCCAGGATAAAAAAATGCTGATCGGTCGTACGTTCCTTGTCTATGTCGCGCTGATGACCCTCGTGGTCGTCGCCTCGAATTTCCTCGTCCAATATCCGCTGCCCGGTTCGATTGCCGGCATGCAGATCGGCGATCTCTGGACCTGGGGCGCTTTCAGCTATCCCTTTGCCTTCCTCGTCACCGATCTGACCAACCGCCACTT
>JAPSJG010000232.1:0-1166 GCA_031178305.1 Sinorhizobium sp. | reverse complement strand
TTTGCGGCCTGGTCCTGCTCTTGCCCTATGGCGCGCTGATGAGCGTCATCAAGCCGATGCCTGCTCCTACAGCGCCGCGCGTCCTATCAGGCGCGCAAAGTTCGCTGTAGCACTTTGAATTGCTGCGTGTCTTTCTCCGTTAAATCGAGGTCGATTCAAGGAGACATGCAGTAGCGCGGGATGCGGAAAAATGTGTGCGGTTTTCCGCCCGGATCCCGCGCTCACTTTCCTGGTCGCGCCTGAGGTCGGCTAATTGGAATAGGCGCTAAGGCGGAACTCGAGCATGAGATTGCGCTCAAGGATCGAATGATTGTCGTCCGAAACGAGAACCAGCCGGGTCTCGCCGTCGGGAGTCGTGACCACGTCGAGACCTTCCATATTGTCGATCTGATAGCCCATGTCGGCCTCGAGCAGCACCTCGCCGTCCGCGACCGCATCCGGCCGGATTTCGGCCGCCGGAATCCGGCGGATCCGCATCCCGAGTCCGGAGGCGAGGTTGAAACGGCGCTCCAGCAGCAGCAGATCTCCATCCGGCAGGAAAGCGCCATCAGTCACCGCATAGGGATCGTGGCGCACGACGGTGAAGGCGCCCCGCATGGGTCCTTCCAGAATACCGGCCAGGAGATTGTCCGCTTTATCGACGCTGCGTTCCGAAACCACGACCGCCGCACCGGCAAGCGGCCCGTCTTTGGGCGCGATCGCCAGCATTTCAAGACCGCCATTGTTGCGTAGTTCCGTCAGGGGAAAGGGCAGGCTCAACTGACCGAGCGGCGGCGACGAGGAGAAGCCCGGATCGGGGTAGACGTCGACGCGCGCCGATTGCTCGAAGCTTACGATCACCTCGCCTTCCCGGAGCGCCAGTCCTTCGGAATCCACCTTCCATTTTTCAAGCTGTGCCACGCCGTTGGTATCGGTCATCGATGTGACGGTAAGATCGCTCAAGCCTGCAAGCCTGCCGGTTACATCGCGGATGATGGCCCCTTCGATCCAGTGACCTGTGTCCATGACGGCAACGAAGGAGTCCCCGTCCGGACGGAACCGGATCGCCGAAAGCGCCCCGAAGAGCGGATTGGCCGAGGTCATCTCTATGCCGCCGACGAATTCAAGCTTGCCGAAGGTCGTCGCTTCCGAGCCGACCTTGAACTCAGTTATCTGCCGGCTGCGGA
>JAPSJG010000231.1 GCA_031178305.1 Sinorhizobium sp. | reverse complement strand
GAACCCCCTGATCGCCGCGATCTCGTTCTGGCGGATATCGTGACCGCCCGAATGCCATTCGAGCGCGACTACCGCCTTCTGCGATGTGAAACAGTCGGCGAGTGCCTGCGTCAGCGGCGCCGGGCAGATCGGGTCACGCTCCCCGGCGGTGATCAATATCCTCCGGTCCGCCAGCTCCGGATTGTCCTTCGGCCGAAACGGGATCAACGGATGCATCAGCACCGCCCTGTCGAACACACCCTCATCAATCAGCACATTGGCAAGAATATTGGCGCCGTTCGAGTAGCCTAGGCCGATGATCTCCGAGGCTCCATGCTCGGCGGCGAGCGCCTTGACAAAGCTCGCCATCTTCCGCGTGGCGCGGGCGAGGTCTGCCATGTCGTAGACGCCCTCGCCGGTACGCTTGAAGAACCGGGCGGCGCCATATTCGGACACATCGCCGCGCGGCGACACGATGGTTGCCTCAGGCAACAGCTCGGCCCCGAAGCCGAAGAACTGGTTCTCATCGCCACCGGTGCCGTGCAGGACGAAGAGGATCGGACTGCCGGGCCTACCGGCCTTCAACTTGTGCACATATGCGTGGTCGGCCATTGTTTTCTCCTGTACCGCCGCTCTTACAACTGGCCTCCCCTTGCGCAAACGAAAGGAGAGGCGAGATTTCCGCTTAATCCTCGAGCTTCTGCAGATGGCTTTCGAGAATCGGCCGCAGGTGCTTGTGCTGTTGCGGCAGTTTCAATGCCTCGCCGAGATGGGCGACATCCTCGTCACGATCGAAGCCCGGCTCGTTGGTCGCAACCTCGAACAGCACGCCGCCGGGTGTGCGGAAATAGATCGCCCAGAAATAGTCGCGGTCGATGACCGGCGTGACGTGATGACCGGTATCCACCAGTGCCTTGCGCACCTCGAGCTGCTTTTCGCGGTTCTCGACAGCGAAGGCGATGTGGTGGACCGATCCGGCACCCTGCTGGGCGCGGTTGACGTTCGCCATCGTCTCGATGTCGATGAGGCCCGCGCCGTTGCCGCCCGGCACGATCAGCCGCGTGACGCTATCCTTGCGATCAAGCTCCTCGTAGCCCATGAACTTGAGCAATTCGGCCGTGGCACCCTCGTCGCGCAACCGCATGGCGACCGAATGGAAGCCGCGGATCGCATAATCCTCGGAGATCCCGCCCTCGGTCCAGGGTGCGCGCGGATCATTGCGGACCTCGACGAGCGCGAAGCCATCGCCATCGGGGCCGGCGAAGTTCAAGCGTTTCTCCCCGAAGGTCTCCTCTTCCTTGACCCCGTCGACCCCTCGTGTCGCCAGACGATCCCGCCAAAAGCCGAGCGAACCTTCCGGGACCGAGAATACGCTCGTCCCCACCTCGCCGGTGCCCGCACGTCCGCGCGGCATCTGCGGAAATGGGAAATAGGTCATCACCGTGCCTGGCGTGCCGATCTCGTCGCCGTAATAGAGATGGTAGACGTCGGGCGAATCGAAATTGACTGTCTTTTTCACGCGGCGAAGACCGAGGGTGTTCGTGAAGAAGCGATTGTTGGTGCGGGCATCGTCCGCCATCGAGGTGACGTGATGCAGGCCTTTGATCTGGTCAAGCATTTTCTCGCTGCCTTTCTGCCGCTTTTGATCCGGGCTCGTTGCTCGCGAATAAATGCGCTGTTGGAAGCGTACGGAAAAGACCGCGGGGCACAAACGCATCGTCAACACGACGTTGACGCGAATGCCCGGTCGTTCGCCGGAGGAGGCGTGAAGCGCATCGGTGGCTGTGGCTGGCCAGATCGCCCCTCACCCCAATCTTCGCCCCGCTTGCGGGGAGAAGGTGGCCGGCAGGCCGGATGAGGGGCAATCGGGGCAACACAGCAGACGCCGGTCGCCGCCTCATACGTTGAACGCCGCGCCGATCAAGGTCTTGGTATAGGATTCCTTCGGCGCCTCGAAGATCGCGTCCGTCTCCCCTTCCTCGACGATACGTCCATTCTTCATCACGATGACATAGTCGGACAACGCCTTCACCACGGAAAGATCGTGGCTGATGAAGATGTAGGAAAGCCCGTGCTTCGCCTGTAGATCGCGCAAGAGCTTGATCACCTGCCCCTGCACCGAGCGATCGAGCGCCGAGGTCGGTTCGTCGAGTATCACGACCTTCGGTTTCAGGATCATCGCGCGGGCGATCGCAATGCGCTGACGCTGACCGCCGGAGAACTCGTGCGGATAGCGGTTGCGCGAAGCGGGGTCCAGCCCCACCTCCAGCAGCGCCGCCACCGCGCGGCGGTCCCGCTCCGCGCGGCTGAGCTCCGGCTCATGCACATATAGCCCCTCGGTGATGATCTCGCCCACGGTGCGGCGCGGCGACAGCGAGCCGTAGGGGTCCTGAAAGACGAACTGCAACTCGCGGCGCAGGGGCCGCATCGCGCTTCGGTCGAAGCTGGAGATGTCTGTCGTGCCGAAGCGGTAATAGCCGCTGCTTGGCAGCAGTCTCAGCAAAGCCCGCCCGAGCGTCGACTTGCCCGATCCGGACTCGCCGACAATGCCGATCGTCTGCCCTTGCCGCAGGCGCAGATTGACACCGTCGACGGCGCGGAACACGGAGGAGCCGCCGCGGAAAAGTCCGCCGGATATGATGTAGTCGACCGCGACGTTGCGGCCTTCCAGGATGATCGGCGCATTGTCGGCTGGCGGCGACTTGCGGCCGCTCGGTTCGGCGGCGAGCAGCATCTTCGTATAGTCGGCCTTCGGCTGCTCGAAGATTTCCGCCGTCGTCCCGTGCTCCACCACCTCGCCGCGCCGCATCACCGCGACCCGGTTGGCGAAATGCTTGACGATGCCGAGATCATGGGTGATCAGCACCATCGACATGCCGAAGCGCTTCTGCAGCGTTTTCAGGAGCTCGAGGATCTGTGCCTGGATGGTCACGTCGAGAGCTGTCGTCGGCTCGTCGGCGATCAGGATGTCCGGATCGTTTGCGAGCGCCATGGCGATCATGACGCGCTGGCGCTGTCCGCCCGAAAGCTCGTGCGGGTAGCTGTCGAAGCGGCGCGCCGGCTCGGGAATACCGACGAGCTCCAGGAGTTCGAGCGCGCGCTTCTTCGCCTCCTTGAACGTGACGCCGCGGTGATGGACGATCGGCTCGGAGATCTGCCTGCCGATCGTGTAGAGCGGATCAAGCGAGGTCATCGGCTCCTGGAAGATCATGGTGATCTTCGAGCCGCGGACGCTGTTCAGCGCCTTTGGCGGCAGACCGATGAGCTCCTTGCCGCGATAGCGCGCCGAACCGGTCACCCTGCCGTTCTTTGCGAGCAGCCCCATGATGCCCATCATGGTCTGGCTCTTGCCCGAGCCGGATTCGCCGACCACCGCGAGCGTCTCGCCGGCGCGGACGTCGAGATCGATCCCCTTCACCGCCTCGACGGTACCGTCTGGCGTCGAAAAGTCCACCTTGAGACCGCGGACTGCAAGAATGGTTTCCCTCCTGTCTGCCATGTCAGCGGTCCTTCGGATCGAGCGCATCACGCAGGCCGTCGCCGACGAAGTTCAGAGAGAACAACGTGACGACGAAGAAAATGGCCGGGAAGATGAGCAGCCATGGCGCCGACTGGATGTTGTTTGCTCCTTCGGAGATCAGTGCGCCCCAACTCGTCAGCGGCGCCTGCACCCCGAGCCCGAGAAAGGACAGGAAGCTCTCGAGCAGGATCACCTTCGGTACCACAACGGTGACGAAGACGATCACCGGCCCGATCGTGTTCGGAATGATGTGGCGGCGGATGATCTGCCAGTCCGTAAGACCGAGCGCCTGGGCGGCGCCCACGAACTCGCGCCGCTTCAAGGCCAGCGTCTGACCGCGAACGATGCGTGCCATGTCCAGCCACTCGACCGCGCCGATCACCAGGAAGATCAGGATGAAGCTGCGACCGAAGAAGACGACGAGCACGACGACAAGGAAGACGAAGGGCAGCGAATAAAGGATTTCGACGAGGCGCATCATTACGTTGTCTACCCGCCCGCCGATATAGCCGGAGGTCGCGCCATAGACGACGCCGATGCCAAGCGAGACGAGGCTTGCGAGCAGGCCGACGGCAATCGAAATCTGCCCGCCGAGCATGACGCGCACCAGCAGGTCGCGGCCGTTGGAATCGGTCCCGAAGGGGAAGTATTCGCGGTCCACCTGTCCCTGGACCTTCATGGTCCGGCCGTCGTCTTCCGTAGCGACGACCGTCGTGTTCTCGAACTCGTTGGCCCGATCGAAGTAGCGCTTCGAGCGAGGGTCGATCGGTTGGTCCGATGTGACGGTGGCGGTGAACGTTTCGCCATCAACGGCGAATTCCGTCAACGTGACGCGGGCACGGGTTGCAACACCCTCCATGGCCCCCTGCAGTGTCGAGGCATCCGGCCGCGGCTCCAGGCTCGGCCCGATCGTCACATAGGAGGGGAAAACCTGGTCGTAGCTGTGCGGTGAGAAGAAGGGACCGACGAAAGAGAAGATCGCAACCATCAACAGCATGATGCAGCCGGCCATCGCCGCGCGGTTGCGGCGGAAGCGGATCAGTGCCAGCTGGAAAAGACTGCGGCCTTTCGTCTCCGGCGATGCCGCCGACGCCTGCAGGATATCAGTCATGGCGAACCCTCGGATCGAGCAGGCCGTAGAGAATGTCGACCACAAGATTGAAGACGATAATGAAGATCGCGACGAGGATGACGGTGCCCATGACAAGCGTATAGTCGCGGTTGATCGCCCCAAGAACGAAGTATCGGCCGACGCCGGGAATGGTGAAGATCGTTTCCACCACCGCGGAGCCGGTGAGAAGGGCCGCGGCGCAAGGCGCGAGATAGGAAACGACCGGCAACAGGGCGCCGCGCATCGCATGGGTGATGACGACGCTGCGCGACGGCAGACCATAGGCCTTGGCCGTTCTAATGTGGTCCGTGTTGAGCGCCTCGATCATCGAGCCACGGGTGAGCCTCGCGAAAACCGCAAGCTGCGGCAGGCTGAGAGCGATCATCGGCAGGATCAGGAAGCGGAAGGAACCGTCGCCCCAGCCGCCGGCCGGCAGCCACGACAGCATGATTGCGAAGATGAGCGTCAGCACCGGGCCGACGACGAAGTTCGGGACGGTCATGCCGATCGTCGATACCGACATGACCGCGAAATCGAGGAAACTGTTCTGTTTGAGCGCGGCGATCGTGCCGGCGATGACGCCGCCGATCATGGCGAGCAGCAGAGCGTAAAAACCGAGCTCAATCGAATAGGGCAGTCCCTTGCCGATCAACTGCGCGACATTGTTGTCGTGGTAGATGTAGCTCGGGCCGAAGTCTCCGGTCACCGCATTGCTGAGATAGGTCGTGTATTGGCGCCAGAGCGGTTGATCGAGGTGATAGGTCCTCATCAGGTTCTCCATCGTGGCGGGAGGAAGAGGACGCTCGAGATTGAAGGGGCCACCCGGGGCGAATCGCATCAAGAAGAAGGATATGGTGACGACGATGAACAGGGTCGGCACCGCACTCGCCAGCCGGCGAAGGATGAAGGCAATCATGGACGTGCTCCGGAAGCGACGCGCGGGGCGCCTGCGCGTCGCTTCAGCTCTTTATTCGGCGACGCTCAGGAACCGGCTCAGATGTTGGTTCGGCGAATTGTCCTGCCAGCCTTTTACGCGATCCGAGACGAGCCAGAGATCGGCTTGGGTCAGAAGCGGCGCGATCGGCTGCTCCTTCATCAGCAGTGCTTCGGCATCGTGCAGGATCTTCGAGCGTTCGGCGGGGTCCTGCTCCTCATAGGACTTCTTCATCAGCGCGTCGTATTCCTCATTCTCGAACTTGCCGTAGTTGAACGTCTTATTGGTGCTGACGGAGAGGGCGAGGAAGTTTTCCGCATCGGCATAGTCCGCGACCCAGCCGGCCCGGGCGACGTTGAACTTGCCGCCTTCCTGCAGGTACGCGTAATGCGAGGACACGTCGAGGTTCACGAGCGAGACCCTCGCCCCGAACGTGTTCTTCCACATGTCGGCAACGGCCGTGGCGACGCGCTCATGGTTCGGGTTGGTGTTGTAGCGGATCTCGATGTTGAGCGGCTTGCCGCCCTCTCCGTAGCCGGCTTCCTTCATCAGCTCGATCGCCTTGTCCTCGCGGTCGAGCTGCGACATGTCGGCGAAGTCCGCCTTGGAAGGCTCGCCATAGCTCTCTATGCCAGGCGGAACCATGGAATAGGCCGGAATCTGCGAGCCGCTGTAGATTTCATTGGCAAGGAAATCGCGGTCGGTGGCCATCGAGAGCGCGCGGCGGACACGGACGTCGCTATAGGGCTCCTGCCGCGTAT
>JAPSJG010000230.1 GCA_031178305.1 Sinorhizobium sp. | reverse complement strand
ATGGCCGCGCTCTGGAAGCTGCCGGTGATCTACATCGTCGAGAACAATCGCTATGCGATGGGAACATCCGTGTCGCGTGCCTCGGCCCAGACGGATTTCTCTCAGCGCGGCGCTTCTTTCGGCATTCCCGGCTATCAGGTCGACGGCATGGACGTGCGTGCCGTCAAGGCGGCGGCCGATGAGGCTGTCGAACATGGCCGCTCCGGCAAGGGTCCGATCATTCTCGAAATGCTGACCTATCGTTACCGCGGTCACTCCATGTCCGACCCGGCGAAGTATCGGTCGAAGGATGAAGTGCAGAAGATGCGTTCGGAGCATGATCCGATCGAGCAGGTGAAGGCTCGCCTTGTCGAGAAGGGCTGGGCGAGCGAGGACGAACTGAAGCGGGTCGACAAGGAGGTTCGCGACATCGTTGCGGATAGTGCCGATTTCGCCCAGTCTGATCCGGAGCCGGATGTATCCGAGCTCTATACCGATATCCTGCTTTGATCCGGGGAGGGACCAATATGCCAGTAGAAATCCTTATGCCTGCGCTTTCCCCGACCATGGAGGAAGGCACGCTCTCCAAATGGCTGAAGAACGAGGGGGACAAGGTGTCCTCCGGCGATGTGATCGCCGAAATCGAAACCGACAAGGCGACGATGGAAGTCGAAGCCGTCGATGAAGGCACCATTGGTAAGCTGCTGATTGCCGCCGGTACCGAGGGCGTCAAGGTCAACACGCCGATCGCCGTGTTGCTGCAGGACGGCGAGGGTGCCGGTGACATTGCTACGGCCAAGGCCGAGGCGCCGAAAGCGGAAGCCCCGAAGTCCGCCCCTGCCGAGATGCCCGCGGCCCCGACACCCGTAGCGGCGCAGCCGAAGGCGGAAATTCCCGCCGATCCGGCAATCCCGGCCGGAACCGAAATGGTCACCCAAACCGTGCGCGAGGCGCTACGCGACGCGATGGCGGAAGAAATGCGCGCCAATGACGACGTTTTCGTCATGGGCGAGGAAGTCGCCGAATACCAGGGTGCCTACAAGGTCACGCAGGGGCTGTTGCAGGAATTCGGCCACCGCCGCGTCGTCGATACGCCGATCACCGAACATGGCTTCGCCGGCGTCGGCGTCGGTGCGGCGATGACGGGTCTTCGCCCTATCGTCGAGTTCATGACCTTCAACTTCGCCATGCAGGCGATCGACCAGATCATCAACTCCGCCGCCAAGACGCTCTATATGTCCGGCGGTCAGATGGGCGCGCCGATCGTCTTCCGTGGCCCGAACGGCGCCGCCGCCCGGGTAGCGGCCCAGCACTCCCAGTGCTACGCCGCTTGGTATAGCCACATTCCGGGCCTGAAGGTGGTCATGCCCTATACGGCAGCGGACGCGAAGGGCCTGCTCAAGGCCGCTATCCGCGACCCGAACCCGGTGATATTCCTTGAAAACGAGATTCTCTACGGCCAGACCTTCGAAGTGCCGAAGCTCGACGATTTCGTGCTGCCGATCGGCAAGGCCCGCATCCACCGCGCCGGCGAGGATGCGACCATCGTCTCCTTCGGCATCGGCATGACCTATGCGGTGAAGGCCGCGGCCGAGCTCGAGGCACAGGGGATTGATGTCGAAATCATCGACCTGCGCACCATTCGCCCGATGGACCTTCCGACGGTCATCGAATCGGTCAAGAAGACCGGTCGCCTGGTCACCGTCGAGGAAGGCTACCCGCAGTCCTCCGTCGGCACCGAGATCGCCACACGCGTCATGCAGCAGGCTTTCGACTACCTCGATGCGCCCGTTCTGACGATCGCCGGCAAGGACGTGCCGATGCCCTATGCGGCCAACCTCGAGAAACTCGCTCTGCCGAGCGTCGCCGAAATCGTCGAGGCGGTGAAAGCCGTCTGCTACAAGTAAGGGGGTCGTTCGATGCCAATCAACATCACCATGCCGGCCCTCTCTCCGACGATGGAGGAAGGCAATCTCGCCAAGTGGCTGGTCAAGGAAGGCGATAAGGTCAAGTCCGGCGATGTCATCGCCGAAATCGAGACCGACAAGGCGACGATGGAAGTCGAAGCCGTCGATGAGGGCACGGTTGCCAAGATCGTCGTTCCGGCCGGCACCGAGGGCGTCAAGGTCAACGCGCTGATCGCCGTCCTCGCGGAGGAGGGCGAGGATGTCGCCACCGCCGCTAAGGGCGGCAACGGTGCAGCCGCCCCGGCATCCGCCGCCAAGGCCGAAGCGGCTCCTGCAGCGACTGCCAGTGCGCCCGCTCCCGCAGCAACACCGGCATCCCAGCCGGCTGCGCAGGCGCCGGCCGCAGCACCCACATCGCCAGCGCCGGCAGCCACTGATGGAAAGCGTATCTTCTCCTCGCCGCTCGCCCGTCGCCTCGCCAGGGAAGCAGGCATAGATCTTTCCGCGATCGCCGGTTCCGGCCCCTACGGCCGCGTCGTCAAGAAGGACGTCGAGGCTGCCGCTGCCGGAGCTGTTGCAAAGCCTGCCGCGGCTCCTGCCCCAGCCGCAGCACCAGCCCCGGCGCTTGCCAAGGGCATGTCGGAAGACGCCGTTCTCAAGCTCTTCGAGCCGGGCTCCTACGAGCTCGTCCCGCACGACGGCATGCGCAAGACGATTGCTAAGCGCCTGCAGGAATCGAAGCAGACGATCCCGCATTTCTATGTTTCGGTCGATTGCGAGCTTGATGCGCTCCTGGCGCTCAGGAGCCAGCTCAACGCCGCTGCCCCCGAGAAGGACGGCAAGCCGGTCTACAAGCTCTCGGTCAACGACATGGTGATCAAGGCGCTGGCGCTGGCGCTCCGCGACGTCCCGGACGCGAACGTCTCCTGGACCGATGCGAACATGGTCAAGCACAAGCACGCCGATGTCGGCGTCGCCGTCTCCATTCCCGGTGGCCTGATCACGCCGATTGTCCGCCAGGCGGAACTGAAGAGCTTGTCCGCCATTTCCAACGAAATGAAGGATCTCGGCAAGCGCGCCAAGGAGCGCAAGCTGAAGCCGGAAGAGTACCAGGGCGGTACCACGGCGGTGTCCAACATGGGCATGATGGGCGTCAAGAACTTCGCCGCCGTCGTCAACCCGCCGCACGCGACGATCCTGGCGGTCGGCGCCGGCGAGGAGCGCGTCGTCGTCAGGAACAAGGAGATGGTCATCGCCAATATGATGACGGTGACGCTCTCCACCGACCATCGCTGTGTCGATGGCGCACTCGGCGCCGAACTGCTCGCCGCCTTCAAGCGCTACGTCGAGAACCCGATGGGCATGCTCGTCTGACGCGATCCGGACCGGCGTTCAGCCGGTCCTTTCTTCCCTGACAAGCGAGTAGGCAGATGAAGACAGTCCTTTGCTATGGTGACAGTCTGACCTGGGGCTATGACGCTGCCGATGCCGGCCGGCACGCGCTCGATGATCGCTGGCCGAGCGTTTTGCAGCAGGCGCTCGGTCCGGGCGTCAATGTCGTCGCCGAGGGGCTGAACGGCCGCACGACAGCCTATGACGATCATCTGGCGGATTGCGACCGCAACGGCGCCCGCGTGCTCCCGACCGTTCTCCACAGCCACGCGCCGCTCGATCTCGTCATCTTCATGCTCGGCTCGAACGACATGAAGCCGGTGATCCACGGTACGGCCTTCGGCGCCGTCAAGGGCATCGAGCGTTTGGTCAAGCTCGTCCGCCGCCACGACTGGCCGATGGAGACGGAGGAGGGGCCGGCAATCCTGATCGTCTCGCCGCCGCCGCTTTGCGAAACGGCCGACAGCGACTTCGCCGCGATGTTCGCGGGCGGCGTCGAGGAATCGAGAATGCTGGCGTCGTTCTATCGCGACCTTGCCGACCAGCTCGATTGCGGCTTCTTCGACGCGGGATCGGTTGCCAAGACCACGCCGCTCGACGGCGTCCATCTCGACGCCGAAAACACTCGGGCGATCGGCCGCAGCCTGGAGCCGATCGTGCGGATGATGCTCGGGCTCTGACGATGGCGGCCCAGGCGACCCTGAGACCGGCGGTGAAAGGCGAGGCGGCTGAGCTTGCGATCCTGATCGATATCGCGTCGCACGGCTTTGCCTCCTGGCTTTGGTACGGCGGTGTCCTGAGCAAATCGGCGGAGACCGCCTTTGAACACGGCCACAATCAGCTGCGACAGGATACCGGACGGGGGACCTGGCGCGACTCGGTAGTCGCCGTCATCGAAGACGAGATCGTCGGCGTCTCGGTGTCATACCGCCTCGATGCGTCGATCCGCGACATCGAAGCAAAGCATCCGGTACTCGTGCCTTTGCTTGCTCTGCAGCGGGAGCTTGTCGGTCACTGGTTCATCGACAGCCTCGGCGTCTATAAGCCGCATCGC
The DNA here is from genome assembly GCA_031178305.1 of Sinorhizobium sp. Lineage (GTDB taxonomy): Bacteria > Pseudomonadota > Alphaproteobacteria > Rhizobiales > Rhizobiaceae > Sinorhizobium. The sequence continues at coordinate 2,014 of JAPSJG010000230.1, read as the reverse complement.
CGCCAGGGGATCGGCCGCGCATTGCTCGAACATGAACTTGGTCGCGCCGGCTCGGCGCCGGTGAGCCTGATCACCGAAAGCCATAACGAGAAGGCCCAGGCCCTCTACAGGATGAATGGCTTCGAGGAGGTGGCGCGTGCTGCAGCCGTGCCGCTTTTCGAGAGCATGAGGAAACATGACTGGGTGCTTTTCACCCGTAAGGTCGCTTGAAACAAAGGTAGGAAACACATGGCTGAGAATTACGACGTCATTGTTATCGGTTCGGGCCCGGGCGGGTATGTCACCGCCATCCGCTCGGCGCAGCTGGGCTTGAAGACGGCGATCGTCGAACGCGAGCATCTGGGCGGCATCTGCCTTAACTGGGGCTGTATCCCGACCAAGGCGCTCCTGCGCTCGGCCGAAATTCTCGACCACGCCAACCATGCCAAGAATTACGGCCTGACGCTTGAAGGCAAGATGACCGCCGACGTCAAGGACGTCGTCGCCCGCTCTCGAGCGGTTTCGGCGCGGCTGAACGGCGGCGTCGCCTTTCTCATGAAGAAGAACAAGATCGACGTGATCTGGGGCGAGGCGAAGCTGACCAAGCCCGGCGAGATCGTCGTCGGCGCACCGTCGAAGCCGGCCGTCCAGCCGCAGAACCCGGTGCCGAAGGGCGTCAAGGGCGAGGGCACCTACACAGCCAAGCACATCATCATCGCGACCGGCGCACGCCCGCGGGCGCTGCCCGGCATCGAGCCCGATGGTAAGCTGATCTGGACCTATTTCGAGGCGATGAAGCCGGAAGAAATGCCGAAGACGATGCTCGTGATGGGCTCCGGCGCGATCGGCATCGAATTCGCAAGCTTCTACCGGTCGATGGGCGTCGAGGTTACCGTCATCGAGCTCCTGCCGCAGATCATGCCTGTCGAGGATGCGGAGATTTCCGCCTTCGCTCGCAAGCAGCTCGAGAAACGTGGGCTGAAGATTTTCACCGACGCCAAGGTCACCAAGGTCGAGAAGGGCGCCAACGACGTCACCGCCCACGTCGAGACGAAGGACGGCAAGGTCACGCAGATCAAGGCGGACCGCCTGATCTCCGCCATCGGGGTCCAGGGCAATATTGAAAACCTGGGTCTCGAGGCGCTGAGGGTCGAGACCAGCCGCGGCTGCATCGTCACGGACGGCTATGGCAAGACGAGCGTCGCCGGCATCTATGCGATCGGCGACGTCGCGGGACCGCCGATGCTGGCGCACAAGGCCGAGCACGAGGGCGTGATCTGCGTCGAGAAGATCGCCGGCGTCCCCGGCGTCCATGCGCTCGACAAGGGCAAGATCCCCGGCTGCACCTATTGCGATCCCCAGGTCGCCTCCGTCGGCCTCACGGAAGCGAAGGCCAAGGAGCTCGGCCGCGACATCCGCGTCGGCCGCTACAGCTTCGGCGCCAACGGCAAGGCGATCGCGCTCGGCGAGGACCAGGGTCTCATCAAGACGATCTTCGACAAGAAGACCGGCGAGCTCCTCGGCGCCCATATGGTTGGCGCCGAGGTGACTGAACTCATCCAGGGCTTCGTGGTCGCCATGAATCTGGAGACGACGGAGGAGGATTTGATGCACACGGTCTTCCCGCATCCGACGCTTTCCGAAATGATGAAGGAGAGCGTGCTTGACGCCTATGGACGCGTATTGAACGCCTGATGCGGAACCGACAAGCGGAACTTTCGAACTCTTCACGCATTGCTCGCGAGACATCGGCAATGCGTGGAGATCGTCATGACCCTGAACGGAGTGGGCCTTCTGGCCGCAATCATCATCGGCGGACTTGCCGGCTGGCTGGCCGAGCAATTCATGCACAGTCAAATGGGGCTGATCGCGAATATCGTCCTTGGGATCATCGGCGCCCTGGTGTTGAATTTCCTCTTGGCAGCGCTCGGCATGGCCTATACCGGCTGGATCGCCTATCTGATCATAGGCTTCATCGGTGCCTGCCTGCTGATTGCGGCGGGGCGGGCCGTCAGAGGCTAGCAGTTCATTCGCC
>JAPSJG010000229.1 GCA_031178305.1 Sinorhizobium sp. | reverse complement strand
ACAGATGCTCTCCTATGCTCGTCGCTCAACTCAGGAATGGAACGACTTCCTCAACAGCTTTGTCGACGACGAAGAACTCATCGCCCGCATCAAAGCAAAATCTCCGCGGTAGCAATCGGCCGGTTACTTTGCAAGGAACGACTGGCGGAGCTCGAGCGGGCGCCCATTCGGGGCGGATAACTTGTGACAAGCAGCGATCGCTTGAGACTGGCGGATTTATCGCAGCCCATGTAGATAGCAGTCTTGCTCTGATGGATCCCAGGCGCCGATGGCGGTAATGCAACGACAGACAGAAGACTTCGCCAGCATTTCCTCCGTTCCGACACCGGGGCCGGTGCCGACCTTTGCCGTCCAGATCATCGGATGGAAGAGAGAGACTTTTAAGGGGTATTTCCCCGACAGGCACTTCCGCTTCCTCCCGATGAATGTCGGCGAGCGAGAGTTTGAGCGCGTCTGGAAGCCGCGAATCCTGGCCGAGAAGGACGCCGAGATTCTCGCCTGGGGCCCGGAGCTGCCGGGCGCACTGGAGGCTCTGGCGAAAGCGCGGAACATTCCCGTTACCTTCATAGAGGACGGTTTCCTACGTTCGGTCCGGCCAAGTGCCAGCCGCACGCCTCCCTTCTCCCTGGCGCTCGACAGCAGGGCGCTTTATTTCGATTGCCGGCGTCCCTCCGACCTCGAAGTACTGCTATCGACCCATGATTTCGAAGCGGATGCGGCTCTGCTGGAGCGCGCGCGCGCCGGCATCGTGCTTCTCACCGAGAGTGGCATTAGCAAATATAATGCCACGCGTCAGCGCACCGCCGAGGAAGTCTACGGCGAGAAGTCGCGCAAGCGGGTGCTGGTGGTCGGCCAGGTGGAGGACGATGCTTCGATCCGCTACGGCTGTCTCAGCCGCATGACCAACAACGACCTGGTGCGGCTCGCGGCCTCCGAGCAAGCGGATGCCCAGATCCTCTACAAGCCGCATCCGGACGTGCTGAGCCGCGCTCGCCCGGCGAGGTCCGACCCTGCCGAAGTGGCGCATCTTTGCGAACTCGTGAGCGAGAGCCTGCCGCTTTCCGAGGCGCTGCGCACCGTCGACCACGTCTATACGATCACCTCGCTTGCAGGCTTCGAGGCGCTCCTGCGCGGCATCAGGGTTACGACCGCCGGCTCTCCCTTCTACTCCGGATGGGGCTTAACGGACGACCGCCAGCCGAACCCCCGCCGCGGCCGGCACTTAAGCATCGAAGCGCTTTTCGCCGGCGCCTATCTGCTTTATCCTCGCTATTTCGATCCCGAGACAGGAGCACAAACCTCATTCGAAGCGACCGTGACCGCGATCAGAAGGCAGCTCGACGAGCCGCAGGGCATTTGCCCGCCGCGGCCGCAATGGAGCGCCTGGGGCCCTTACGGCCTCTTCGGCTGGCGACATCTGCTGACCGCCTTGGTCACGCCGGTGATCCGGAAGATGGGCAGTGACCGCGATGTCGAAGACTACAGGGCCGATCCGATCCGCTTCTTCCGCGGCCTGTCCGACCGGAAGTACCGGATCATCGGCCGCATACTTTATCCGTTCGGGTGACTGACATGGGCTATCTCACCACGCATTTCCGCGTCGTCGGCGCGCTTCTGGTTCGCGAAATGGCGACGCGCTTCGGCTCGAAGCCCGGCGGCTATGTCTGGGCGCTGCTCGACCCGGCAGCCCACATCCTGCTGATGACGGTAATTTTTCAGGCGATCGCCCGCGCGCCCGCGCTCGGCACGAGTTTCGCACTCTTCTTCGCCACGGGCTATATCGCCTTCCAGTTCTACCAGGCGATGACGGGTTACCTGAACGCCGCGGTTAAGGCCAACAAGGCGCTGCTCAGCTACCCGAATGTTGCGCCGATCGACACCATCGTCGCCCGTTTCGTCCTGCAGATGGGCACGACGTCGCTGGTCGCCTTCATCGTGCTCGGCACGATCGTCGCAATCATGCGGGTCGACACGAACATCCACTGGCCATCGATCCTCGAAGCCATCGGGCTCGCCTGCCTCTTCGGCCTCGGCGTGGCCATGGTCAATTGCGTGCTGTTCCTTAGATATCCGCTCTACGAACAGGTCTTCGGCATCGTCAATCGGCCGCTCTTCCTCATTTCCGGTGTCTTTTTCCTGCCCGATTCGATTCCTGCACCCTATCGCGATCTCGTGTTGATCAACCCGCTCGTCCACATCATCATGGGCTTCCGCAAGGGCTTCTACCCGGAATATCGCGCGATCGGCCTCGACATGGACTATCTCTACGGAATCGCATTTCTGACATTGTTTGCCGGAATGCTGGTCTTCACCCTTTCCAGAAAGACGCTGAGAAACGAATGATCCGGTTCGAGCAGGCGACGAAATATGCCCGCACCAAGGGCATCAAGAAGCCGATCATTGAGGACGCATCGCTGACGCTGAACCGCGGAAAGAGCGTCGGCCTGCTCGGCCGCAACGGCGCCGGAAAATCGACATTGCTGCGCCTGATCGCCGGCGCCATCAAGCTCGACAAGGGCCGAATCATCCGCCGGGGCAAGATTTCCTGGCCGCTTGGCTTCGCCGGCAGCTTTCAGCCATCCATGACGGGCGAACAGAATGTGCGCTTCGTCGCCCGCATCTACGGCGTCGATACCGAGCAACTGATCGGATATGTCAAGGATTTCGCCGAGCTCGGCCCCTTCTTCAAGGCGCCGGTCGGCACCTATTCCTCCGGCATGAAGGCGCGGCTCGCCTTCGGCTTGAGCATGGGCGTCAACTTCGACTATTATCTCGTCGACGAAATCACCGCCGTTGGTGACTCAAATTTTAGGAAAAAGTGCCAGGCTGTCTTCGAGACCAAGCTGCAGGAATCCGACATTATCATGGTTTCGCACAGCACCGGTACGATCCGCGACTATTGCGATTGCGGCGTGGTGCTAGAAAAAGGCAAGATGACCTATTATGAGAATGTGGAAGACGCGATCCGCGCGCATGACAAGAATATGAAGGAAAGCTAAATGGCGGCAAGCAAGGACGCGGCAGTGAACAAGCCTGACCCCGCGCAGGCCGCCGACAAGCCGAACAGCGCCAAGGCCACGGCGAAAAGCAAGGGCATCGCGGTCCTCGAGGGACTTCTCGGCAAAGAGAGCGCACCTGTCATCCCGTTGCCGGGGCGCAAGGTCGAGCCACCCAAAAAGGCCGGCTGGCAGCTGAAGTGGCCAAGAAAGCTGCGCTGGCGCCACGCCATTATCGGCGCATCTTTCCTTGGGCTCGTCGCCGTACCGGCGACGCTCGCCTCGCTCTACATGGCCTTCATCGCCGCCGACCAGTATCATAGTACCGCCTCCTTCGCCGTGCGCAGCATCGAAGGCGGCGTTTCGAGCGATATCCTCGGCATGTTCACGCAGGCCTCGGGGGGCAGCACCGTTTCGGACAGCTATATTCTCATGGACTATATCCTGAGCGAACGCATGGCGGCGGATGCCGACCGGCGGTTCAAGCTCGAAGAGGTCTACGCCACCCGCGGGCTCGACTATTTCTACGGCATCGGCTCCGATCTGCCGATCGAGGACAAACTTGCCTACTGGCGCGATATGGTGAAGGTTAATTTCGACCACGCCTCCGGTATCATGCAGGTGACCGTCAAGGCCTTCGAACCGAAACAGGCGCAGGAGATCGCAAAGTTCATCGTCGACCAGAGCGACAATCTCGTAAACAGCCTCTCCCTTTCCGCGCGCAACGACGTGCTGCGCGCCGCGCAGGATGAGGTGCTTGCCGGGGAAGCGCGCCTTTCAAAGGCGCGCGCGGGACTGCGCGGCTACCGTGACAAATCGCAGGAGATCAGCCCGGAAGAGGGCGCGAAACTCGCCGTTCAGCTCATCGGCTCATTGGAGCAGCAACTCACGCAGCTCAATGCTGATCTCGCCACAGCAAAAAGCCAGATGAGCGAAGGCACGCCGCGCATCCGCGTGCTCAAAACCCGCATCGAAAGCCTGGAACAGCAACTCGCAGTGGAACGCCAACGGCTGGGCGCGGGCGAAAAGAACCCTTCAGCTGCAGACGACCCCAGCTCTCCAGATGTCGCCGGCCGAATCGCCGAGTTCGAGGAACTCGAGACAGAGCGCGAATTCGCTGAGCGTGCGTATACCGCAGCTTTGGCCTCCCTTGAGAAGGCCCGCATCGACGCGAACAACCGCCAACGCTACCTCGCGCTTTTCATTGAACCTACGCTTTCGCAGATGGCGCAGTATCCCAGCCGGATGTTGAATGCGTTTCTCGTGATGCTCGCGCTGCTCTTTGTCTGGGGCGTCGGTGTAATGGGCTATTATAATGTCCGGGATCGGGCATAGCGGCATAGCGGTGTCAGCATGAGAAATAAGATTCGCGACAGGACATCTGGCGGATCGTTCCGGAGCAATCTGAGCCGCTAGACTAAGACTAGGTGTTTTACCCCAGGCTTTGATTGGGCATCCTTGTCTTCCGAATCAAAGGATGCGCTATGGGCCAGGTTCTTCATGGGAGCATCAAGGACGCGGCTCCTTTGCGGAAGTCGACCGGCTGGCACGACACATAGACCACCACACCCGAAGCAATCATGCCTTGCGAACCGCCTGCCGAACCTTCACCAGGTGATCGGGGTCAAAATCGCCGCCGACGCGCACCACCATATCTGCAATGACAATATCTACCCAGCCGCTGCTTACCGTTTCAACGCGCGCGAACTTGATCTGCTTGCCAGTTCCCTCCGTCAGGGGCGCAACAACAAGGTCTGGCTCGCCACTGGCTATACCAATGCGGGCGAAACAGAACTGAAAAGCAAGGCTCCCCTTCAGCTCCTCGTTCTACAGTTAGCGAAATCTGATCGAGCGTTTTTTCAACGAACTCAAACAATGCAGAGGTATAGCTACTCACGATGACAAAGACGTTCGGAACTTCCTCGCAACCATAAAGCTGGTCGCAACACGGTCGTTATGAGTCTCGCGCTAGGTCCGACCGAACTCGTCAGCCATCCGGATAATGTCATCCTCGCCAAGATGGGACCCGGTCTGGACCTCAATCAGTTCGAGCATGATCTTCCCCGGATTGGCGAGGCGGTGAATTTCACCGAGTGGTACATAGACAGATTCGTTCTCCCGGAGAACCGCTACCATCTCACCCACCGTAACCTCTGCGGTCCCTTTGACTACGATCCAATGCTCCGAGCGATGATGGTGCTTTTGAAGAGACAGTTTCCTGCCGGGCAAAACGAAAATACGCTTCACTTGGAAACGATCGCCTACGAGGACAGAAGTATACCCCCCCCACGGGCGGTAGCACGTCGGGTGGGATTCAGTGAGCCGTGCGGTCGAAGGCGCGGCTTCGAGACGCTTGACGATCTTCCCCACGTCTTGGCTATCCTCCATCCGGCCGATATACACCGCGTCTTCGCTACCTATGACAACCACGTTCTCAAGGCCGCTTACTACAAGATGCGGTCCATGTGACATTACCAAGGAGCTTCGCGTGTCCACCAAGGTGGTATTGGCTGAAGCGACGTTCTCGTGCTCATCCGGCGTACCGGCTTTCCACACGGAATCCCAGCTACCGAGATCGGACCACTGGAAAGCAGACTGAACTACAGCGGCGTTGGACGTCTTTTCCATGACGGCATAATCGATCGAGATATTCGTGCTCTTCTCGAAAGCCATGCGGTCGAGACGCAGGAAATCGGAATCTTTCGCGGCGGCGGAAACCGACAAGTTCGCTGCCTCCAGCACTTCCGAGGCAAACGCTTGTAACTCTGCTAGTAGAACCGGCGCGGCAAACATGAACATGCCGGAGTTCCAATAGAAACCACCGGCAGAGAGCATCTCAACTGCAGTCTTCCTCGCGGGCTTCTCGATGAAACGCTTAACCGCGTGAGCACCACTCGGGAGAATGTCGCCAGCCTCTATGTAGCCATAACCTGTCGCCGGCTCAGTGGGAGTGATTCCAAAGGTCACAAGCTTGCCATCTTCCGCCGCAGCAAGTGCAGTCGAATTTGCGCTGTGATAGGCCTCATCCAGATCAACCTCGTGATCCGAGGCGAGGACTTGGACTATAGCGCCGTCACCAAATAATTTCGTTGCTACGACAGTCGCGGCCGCGATCGCCGGAGCCGTGTTGCGCGCGACGGGTTCGAGCACGATGCTGCTTAGATTGCTACCAAGCTCGCGAGCTTGTTCCGCGACAAGGAATCGAAATTCCTCGTTCGTAACGACAATCGCGGGCTCGTAGATCGCAGGATCCGAGACCCGTTCCAGCGTGCTCTGAAAAAGCGTTCGACTGCCAATGAAGCGAATGAACTGTTTTGGTGCTGCCGCCCGGGAAAGCGGCCAAAGCCGCGTGCCTTTTCCTCCCGCCAT
>JAPSJG010000228.1 GCA_031178305.1 Sinorhizobium sp. | reverse complement strand
CGTGGGAACGCTCGACAGCGATCCTTGTGTCGATGCGCTGACGATGATGCAGAAATGGGTGAAGAACGGCTGGGTTGTGCCGCAATCCTCCGGCACCAACCAGTTCTTCGCGGAAGGCCATCCCGCGACGCTCGCGCTCGGCGGTCACTGGTTCTATGCCGAGGCCGCGGCTTCGATGAAGGACGATATCGTCGTCATGCCGCTGCCGAAGTTTGGGCCGAAGGGCGCAAGCCCCAACGGCACCTGGATCTGGGGCATCACGACCGAGTCAGAGCATCCGGAGATTGCTGGCAAGTTCGTCAGCTTCATGCTCAAGGACAAGGCATTCCGCAACTATGCGAAGGAGGATTCCGCCTATCCCGGTTTGAAGAGCTTCGCCGCCGATTCGCCGCTTTACGCTAACGGCGGTCCGATGGCCGTCGCCTTCGAGCAGGCATCGAAGACCGCGATCGCACGGCCGCCGCATCCGGCCTATCCGATCATCACCTCGGCCTTCATGGGCGCAGTCGACGAGATCTTCAATGGCGGCGACGTCAAAGCCGCTCTGACCGCCGCGGCCGAGAAGATCGACGAGGACATCGAAGAAAACGACGGCTACCCGCCCTTCGACGAACAGCAATAGCGCCCGCATGCGGCCGCGTGGCACCAATGCCGCGCGGCCGCGGCAGCCGATAGGCAGGCTACTATTTTCAGATGAGGAGGAGATCATGACCCTGCAGCAACCGGCGCTGCCAGCGACGGCTGTCGCGACGCGCCCCGCCCGGCGAAGGGACAGGGCCCGTCTGTTCCAGGAGATCGGCATGCTTGCGCCAGCCGTGGCCCTGCTGACGATCTTCCTCGTCGTCCCGTTCCTCCTGTCCTTCTGGACGGCGATGACCAACCAGCCACTGGTGCCGCGACCGACGCCGGTCCGCTTTATTGGGCTCACCAATTTCCTGCGCATCTTCAAGGACGATCTGTTCTGGACCTCGCTCTGGAACGTCTCGCGCTTCACCTTCTGGATCCTGCCGGTGCAATGCGGCCTTGCCTTCGCCACCGCACTGCTGCTTCACCAGAAGCTGCCGCTCCGCAATTTCTTCCGCGGCCTGTTCTTCTTGCCGGCAATCACCTCGATGGTCGTCGTCTGCGTCATTTGGGGAACGCTGTTCCAATATCCGACCGGGCCATTCAACCAGGTGATCGGCTTTCTTTCCGGCGGCCGCATCCAGCCGATCGACTGGCTCGGCGACCCCAACTGGGCGATGTTCTCGATCGTCCTTCTGTCGGCCTGGCAGGCCTATGGCTTTCAGATGATCGTCTATCTCGCAGGCCTGCAGGGCATTCCCGATGAGCTCTATGACGCGGTCAGGATTGATGGCGCGAATGCCTTCCAGCGCTTCTGGCACGTGACCATGCCGGGTCTCAGGCCGACGCATGTCTTCGTTCTGGTGATCACCACGATCCAGGCCTTCAAGCTCTATACCCAGGTTGCGATCCTGACGCAGGGCGGACCGAGGAGCAGCACCGAAACCGTCGTGCACTACATGGTGCGCGCGGGCTTCGAAGAGCAGAAGCTCGGCTACGCCTCGGCCGTCTCGGTCATTCTCTTCCTCATCGTCCTCGTCATCGCGCTCCTTCAGCGCCAGCTCCTGAGGCGTTTCGATGTCTGATCTCGCTATCCCCACATTACAGACCGAGGCAAGGCGCGAGCGCTCCGCGATCGGTTCGCTGCGCCTCGTCCAGACCGCCTGCATCCTCGTCATCGCGCTGGTCATCGTTTCGCCGCTGTTCATGCTGCTGATCGCTAGCCTGAAGGACGACCGCTTCCAAATTCTGGCCGATATGGGCAGTTTCCGCGCCTTCTGGGTCTCCAATCCGACGCTCTCGAACTTCGCCGAGGTGAGCAATCTCTCCGGTGAGCTCGCCTTTGGCCGCTACCTGCTGAACTCGCTGTTCATTCTTGGCTGCACGGTCGGCGCCGGTCTGATCGTCAACTCGATGGCCGGGTTTGTGCTCGCCTGGGGTACGTTGCGCGGCCGCGCCCTGGTCCTGTCCTTGGTCATCGCCCTCTACGTGATTCCCCAGGAGAGCATCATCATGCCGCTCGTGATCATGGTGTCGCGCGCCGGGATGACCGACACTTTCGCGGTGCAGATCGTGCCCTGGGTCGCAAGCCCGCTGTATATCTTCCTGTTCTACCAGTTCTTCGCCCAGCTACCGAAGGAGCTCTTCGAAGCGGCCGAGATGGACGGTGCTTCGGTGTTTCGAATCTATCGTTCGATCTTCCTGCCCTTGAGCCTGCCGGCGCTCGCCACCGTCTCGATTCTGATGGGGATCGAGAGTTGGAACCAGTATCTCTGGCCAATCCTGGTAACGCAGACCGACTATGCCCGGCCGATCGCCGTCGCCATCGCCACCTTCTTCGGTCAGGACAGCATCTATTGGGACCGCGCCATGGCGGCCTCCGTTCTGATGATGATCCCGATCCTCGCCCTCTATCTCGCCTTCCAGCGCTGGTTCGTAAGTTCCTTTGTTGGCTCCGCCGTGAAAGGTTGATCAATGACAAGCCATGCAATCCTCTCTTCGCCCCTCGGCGGCAGCCTGAAGACATTCAGCGCCGCTCTGCCGGCCGGAACAACGCTCCATGCGTGGCTGAGGTCAGTCGATCCGGTTGCGCCGGCCGAACTCGCGGCGAGCCAGGACGGACAGGAAATCGGCCGCCTAACGGCGGGAAACACCGAGGAGTTCCAGTTCCGGGCGCTGAGAATCGAAACAGCCGGCGAAACTTTTTTTAGTTACGACGCCGCGATCACGAGCCTCTCCGTCGTCTATGCCTTTTCGGAGGCGGACGTTCTGGAAAAGGGCATCGTTGTTCTTTACAGCGGCGAGGCCAATTCCACACCCGCCGTGCCTGGCAGCTATCATTTCCGTCCACCGTTCGGATGGATGAACGACCCGAACGGTTTCGGCCGTTTCGGCGATAAGGTTCATCTCTTCTATCAGCACTACCCCCACAGCCTGCGCTGGAACACGATGCATTGGGGTCATGCGGTCTCAGACGACTATCTCCACTGGAAGCACCTGCCGATTTTCCTGTTACCGTCGGCGGAACTCTCCGTTCGCGCCGACGGCCGCGGCGGCGCCTTCTCCGGCTCGGCAATTCCGCTTGCTGGAGAGGAGGCCGGGATCCGCGTCTTCTTCACCGAACAGGTTAAAGACCGCAAGCCGGAAGAGCAGATCCAGTTGACCGCCGTCAGTCGTGACCAGATCAGCGCCGGCCCGGCGGAGATCATCCTGCCGGAACGGCCGGCCGGCCTCGACCTGACGCTCGATTTTCGTGACCCCTATGTGATCAAAGGCCCGGACGGCCGTTGGAAGATGCTCGTCGGCAGCCGCGATCACGCGGGAGGAGTGATCCTGCTCTACGATACGGCCGATCCAGACGCCGCCACGGGCTGGAACTTCGTCAGCATCCTTCACCGCGAAAACCGCTTCGGCATGACCGCCGCCGAATGCCCCTGCATCGTGCCGCTCGGTGGTCCCGCCGACGACCCGCAAACCCGTTGGGCGCTGATCTTCGGACTGCTCACCAGCCGCGATCCGGCAACGGCGCGACGCAATATGACCCTTGCAACGGTCGGGCGCTTCGACGGCCATACCTTCGTCAAGGAATTCGAGCAGGAACTCGACTTCGCAACCGACGCCTATGCCTTCCAGGCCTTCGTCGATCAGTCCGGCCCTGTGGGCATTGCATGGCTGGCGAACTGGACGGAAATCTCAAAGAAGATCGACTTTCCAACCGCCATGACGCTCCCGCGCCGCGTACTGCTCGAAGGCGGTGTGTTGCTTACGCCACCTGTCGAGGCAGTCGAGAGTTTGCGCCAGGAGTTGCTCGACGAGCGCCGGCTGCTCGCCGAAGACAAGGTCGAGCTCGCCAACGGAGCCGTCGAGATCGTCATCGATCTCAACGCGCCGGGCGCCATCTTCGATCTTGAATTCGATCATCCCGACGTCGAGCTCGGCATTCGACTCGATGCCGAGGGCCTCAGCATCCTCTACGACGTTCCGGACGGCAAATTGCTGCCCCGCTACATCGCGGTGGGGGCGAGGCCGACGACGCTGCGCATATTTGTCGATGTCGGCTCGATCGAGGTCTTTGCCGACAACGGCCGATGGACCGGGACCAAGCGCTTGCCCGGATTTGCGAGTGTGCGTTCCGCCCGCCTCACGGCACCCAAAGACAATGTCGCCGCGGCTAGCATCTGGCAGCTTAAGCTCTAACAGGCAATCAACGGGAGGAATTTCATGGCATCCGTCTCGATCGATCAGGTTCGCAAGCAATACGGCGCCGTTCCGGTGATTCATGACGTCTCCATGGACATCGAAGATGGCGAGTTCGTCACCCTCGTCGGCCCCTCCGGCTGCGGCAAGTCGACCCTGTTGCGCATGCTGGCCGGGCTCGAGGATATCAGCGGCGGCGAAATCCGCATCGGTGGTCGCGTCGTCAACGACGTCGCGCCGAAAGAGCGCGACATCGCCATGGTCTTCCAGAGCTATGCCCTCTATCCGCACATGACCGTCGCGGAAAACATGGGCTTCGCGCTGAAGCTGAAGGGACAGGACAGAGCGACGATTGAAAAGAGGGTGCGCGAAGCGGCCGAGATCCTGGCGCTCGGGCCGTTGCTCGATCGTCTGCCGAAACAGCTTTCCGGCGGGCAGCGTCAGCGCGTGGCAATGGGACGGGCGATCGTGCGTCAGCCACAGGTCTACCTATTTGACGAGCCGCTCTCCAACCTCGACGCCAAGCTGCGCGTCACGATGCGCGCCGAAATGAAGGACCTGCATCAGCGGCTGAAGACAACCACCGTCTACGTCACCCACGACCAGATCGAGGCGATGACGATGGCCGACCGGATCGTCGTCATGCGCGGCGGCAACGTCGAGCAGATCGGCAAACCGCTCGAGCTCTACGACCGGCCGGCGAACACCTTCGTCGCAACCTTCATCGGCTCGCCGGCGATGAACCTGTTCGACGGGGCGATCAACAATGGGCAGTTCGTCACCCGAGGCGGGGTGGCTCTTCCAATGCCTGAGGGCTATCAAGGCGCGACGGCGGCGGTCTACGGCGTCCGTCCGGAACATCTCTCCATTGTCGATGAGGGGGCGCCGGCTAGGGTGATCGTGGTCGAGCCGACCGGATCGGAAACGCATGTGCTCGCAAATCTCGGATCTTCGGACGTGACGATCGTGCTGCGCGACCGGGTCGATTTACAGCCTGGCCAGCCCATCAAGATCGCTCCCGACATGAGAAGGATTCACCTCTTCACATCGCAGGGCATTCGCACAATGTAACGGGTCCTCCGGGAACATTACCGGCGGGGATTGCACGGTGAAGCCAAGGCGGCGTCGGCGCCGGTCAGGAAGTTTCATTGGCGCCCTGATGCGGATGCTGCGATTTCCGTGACACCATGGGTCCTGCCGCCAGACCGAGTGCCAGTGCGGCGTAGGTCAGTCCGATCGATCTCTTCGAGAGAACGGTCTCCCAACCGGGTGTCAGCCGCTTCGGAACCAGGTGGTATTCGACTACGTAGGCAATGGCGGCGGTCAGCGCCGCCTTGCGCAGTATGACGGTCGGCTCCCTGGAGCGGTCGGCCGCCAGCCATGCTTCGAAGGGCAGAGCCCAGAAGATCGCCGACAGATGATGAGTGCAGTAACCGAGCAACGTGTGCTTCGCGTCCGCAACCCTGACGTGGCCGGCATCCTCGCCATGAAGCCAATGGCTCGTGGCATTGGTTGGCTGGAAAATGCTCGGTCCCTCCACTCCGGCCAGCAGCGCCAATGCCTCGTTGTCGTCAGGCTCGCGATCGTTCCGCTGGTGACGGCCAACGTGAACGGGCTGCTCCGGCTTTGCGGCGACCAATGTTCAAGGCCTGCCGCGCTGATACGCTGGTTGGAGGAGGAGGTGCTATCTAAAACAAGATCGTGCCCAATCGCCGACATTCGCTTGCCTCACGGTTTGTACACCCCAATCGCTGCAACGTCGCGATGATCCGCGCGCTTCAGCAGCTTCGGCTCATTCGAGAAAGAATGCATGCAAACCGCGAAACCAATAAACGGACGCAAATGTCCGGCAAATGCGTGGCTCGTGTCAATGGCCGCGTCCGGCTCGGGATCCGGCCGTTCTGATTACTTGCTAGCGAGGTCCGCAACGGGTCGAAAGGAGGCGTTCGTCACGAGACCTGTGCACGGCTCGTTGCGAGGATGTTCACGTTCTGGGCTAAGAAGATCGCATAATGTATCGGTTGGAACTGCGCGCGCTTATCCTTCTGCGGCAGTGTCCTTCTAGGACAACATCTCGAGACCGTGTTTCCGGACGATCGAGAGCAGCTTCAATGCGGGGCCGCTCGGCCGCTTCGCGCCGGTTTCCCACTTTTGCA
>JAPSJG010000006.1 GCA_031178305.1 Sinorhizobium sp. | reverse complement strand
AACTTGTCGAGAACGGCCTTCAGATCGGCCGCGACATGCGCCTTGTCCTGCTTCGACGGGTCGTAGGACCAGGCATTGCGAAAGTGATAGTGCCCACGGTTCGGCCAATGAACCTGGTAGAGGTCGACATAATCCGTCTTCAGCCGCTTGAGGCTGGCATCGATGGCTTCGTCGATGCCTTCCGGCGTGATCGGCCCGCCGTTGCGGATATAAGGACGGCCGGAGCCGGCGACCTTGGTCGCGAGCACCACATCGTCGCGCCGGCGGCGTTTTGCGAGCCACTCGCCAATAATGCGCTCGGTATTGCCGTAAGTCCCGGCCGAAAGCGGCGTTGTGGGATAAAGCTCGGCGGTGTCGATGAAGTTGACGCCGAGTTCGAAGGCGTAGTCGAGCTGACCATGGGCCTCGGCATCGGTGTTCTGGGAACCCCAGGTCATGGTGCCGAGGCAGATTTCGGAAACCTTGATGCCGGTCCGGCCGAGCGTGTTGTAGCGCATGATGACATTCCTCGTGGTGGCGGAACCGCGCCGGTGGGAGGGGAGAGCGCGCCGTCCTTGAAATGGGCGATGGCCGCAGCCCGGAGGAAAGTGGGCGCGGCTTTAATGACGGGCAGAACTTAAGCCCTGCTTGATGAAGATCAAGGGCAAAAGCTCCGGTGCGGCCGGCGAAGAGGGGCCTCTACGCTTGACTCGCCGTTCAGGAATGTGAATGGAGAGGAAAAAGAGCGACGGGACACGAAGGCGAGCGAGCTCCGGCCTGTTGCGATCAAGGGAAGAGGCACTCCTGATGAGCATTGCATTCACGTTCCCGGGTCAGGGAAGCCAGGCTGTCGGCATGGGCAAGGATCTGGCGGAAGCCTTTTCGGAGGCGGCAGCTGTCTTTGCCGAGGTGGACGAGGCGCTTGGCGAAAAGCTTTCCGACGTCATGTGGAACGGCCCGGAAGAGAGGCTGACGCTGACGGCGAACGCCCAGCCGGCGCTGATGGCGGTCTCGATTGCCGTGATCCGTGTCCTCGAAGCCAAAGGTCTCGATCTGAAAAGCAGGGTTTCCTTCGTCGCCGGCCATTCGCTCGGCGAATATTCTGCCCTTTGCGTCGCAGGGACCTTTTCGCTCGCCGATGCGGCTCGGCTCCTGCGCATTCGCGGCAATGCGATGCAGGCGGCGGTTCCTGTCGGAAAGGGTGCGATGGCCGCGATAATCGGGCTGGAGCATGGCGATGTCGAAGCGGTCTGTCGCGAAGCATCGGCGCTCGGCGCGTGCCAGATCGCCAACGACAATGGCGGCGGCCAATTGGTGATCTCGGGCGAAAAGCCGGCGGTCGAAAAGGCGGCTGGACTTGCTTCGGAAAAGGGCGCCAAGCGCGCCTTGATGCTGCCGGTGTCGGCGCCCTTCCATTCCGCGCTGATGGCGCCCGCCGCCGAAGCGATGCGCGAGGCGCTCTCCAAGGTCGAGAAGCGCGATCCGGTCGTCCCCGTCGTTGCGAACGTGCTCGCCGCCCCGGTCAGCGACGCCGGCGAAATCGCACGCCTCCTCGTGGAGCAGGTGACAGGCCAGGTGCGCTGGCGCGAAACAGTCCAATGGTTCGCCGCCAACGATATCACCACTCTTTACGAGGTCGGCTCGGGCAAGGTTTTGACGGGGCTTGCGCGGCGCATCGACAAGAACGTCAACGGCATTGCGATCAATACGCCCGCCGACATAGACGCGGCGCTTGCCGCCCTTCTGGCCTGAGCGCCGCACCACAAGGGAGAAACCCATGTTTGATCTTTCCGGCCGCAAGGCCCTCGTAACCGGCGCATCGGGCGGCATCGGCGAGGAAATCGCCCGCCTGCTGCACGCCCAGGGCGCCACCGTCGGCCTGCACGGCACGCGGGTCGAGAAACTCGAGGCGCTGGCCAATACGCTTGGCGAGCGGGTGCAGATCTTCCCGGCGAACCTTTCCGACCGCGCCGGGGTCAAGGCGCTCGGCGAGAAGGCGGAGGCCGAACTCGGCGGCGTCGATATCCTCGTCAATAATGCCGGCATCACCAAGGACGGCCTGTTCGTTCGCATGAGCGATGAAGACTGGGACAATGTGCTGGAGGTCAATCTGACGGCCGTGTTCCGCCTGACCCGCGAACTCACGCATCCGATGATGCGCCGCCGCTTCGGCCGCATCGTCAACATCACCTCGATCGTCGGCGTTACCGGCAATCCGGGCCAGACCAACTACTGCGCGTCGAAGGCGGGCATGATCGGCTTCTCCAAGTCGCTCGCCCAGGAAATCGCCACTCGCAACGTCACCGTCAATTGCGTTGCCCCGGGCTTCATTGAGAGCGCTATGACCGGCAAGCTGAACGACAAACAGAAGGAAGGCATCATGGCCGCAATCCCGATGCGGCGGATGGGAAGCGGCGCGGAAGTGGCCTCGGCCGTCGTCTATCTCGCCTCCAACGAAGCGGGATACGTCACCGGCCAGACCATCCATGTCAATGGCGGCATGGCGATGATCTGAACCGACGATCCGGCGGTCGGTTTTAGCGCTGCGCGACCGGCCGTCGAGACGCGGTCCAAACGCCTGAAATTCAATGTTGAGCATGCGAATGTCAGGCATTTTCCGGCTTTGCGGCAGACTTAAACCGTGTTAATCGGGCCATGACTGTACGCAGTCGACCGGTCCGCTCAGGTTGTCCGAGAGCCCTGCTGCCACGGGTTCCCGCGGTGTCGGTTGAATGGATTGCCCGGTGGGCCAACTTGGTTTATCAGGCGTGATTGAGTACCGGCGCCGGACGGCGCCGCAGAGAAAACGAAGGTCGAGGAACTCCGACATGAGCGATATCGCAGAACGCGTGAAGAAAATTGTTATTGATCATCTTGGCGTCGACGCCGAAAAAGTCAGCGAAGGCGCAAGCTTCATCGATGACCTTGGCGCGGACTCGCTCGACACCGTCGAACTGGTCATGGCATTCGAAGAGGAATTCGGCGTCGAGATCCCGGACGACGCAGCGGACTCGATCCTGACCGTCGGCGACGCCGTCAAGTTCATCGAGAAGGCTCAGGCCTGAATCCGGCTCAAGGCCGTTGACGGGCCGCGATCCGCGGCCCGTTCAGCCCTGGGGAAGTGGGGCTGGCCCGCGTCCGATGCGGGTTGCGATCAGCAAAGCGTTCCCGCCTTTCCCCCTGATCGCCGTCAAGTGTTTAGCAGCAGATGCGCGGATCGGGGTCGTAGCACGTGGTCCGGTCCGGCTCTGGAATGAATAGTCAGGGTGGAATCACGGGAATGAGGCGCGTCGTTATCACCGGTACCGGCATGGTATCGCCTTTGGGTTGCGGAACCGAGGTTAGCTGGTCGCGTCTTGTCGCCGGCGGCAATGCGGCGCGCAAGGTTACCGAATTCGAGGTCGAGGACCTCCCGGCCAAGATCGCTTGCCGTATTCCATTCGGCGACGGCTCCGACGGCACGTTCAATCCGGATGACTGGATGGAGCCGAAGGAGCAGCGCAAGGTCGATCCTTTCATCGTCTATGCCATGGCCGCCGCCGACATGGCGCTGGCGGATGCCGGCTGGAAGCCGAAAACCGACGAGGATCAGATCGCGACCGGCGTCCTGATCGGCTCCGGCATCGGCGGCCTCGAAGGCATCGTCGACGGTGGTTACACTCTTCGCGACAAGGGGCCGCGCCGGCTGTCGCCTTTCTTCATTCCCGGCCGCCTGATCAATCTCGCTTCGGGTCAGGTGTCCATCCGTCACAAGTTGCGCGGGCCCAACCATTCGGTTGTCACCGCCTGCTCCACCGGTGCGCATGCGATCGGGGACGCAAGCCGGCTGATTGCGCTTGGAGATGCCGATGTGATGGTGGCAGGCGGCACCGAATCGCCGATCTGCCGCATTTCGCTCGCGGGCTTTGCCGCCTGCAAGGCGCTCTCGACGCAGCACAACGACGATCCGCAAAAGGCATCGCGACCCTATGATGCCGATCGCGACGGATTCGTCATGGGCGAAGGTGCGGGCATCGTCGTTCTGGAAGAGCTGGAGCATGCCAAAGCGCGCGGTGCCAAGATCTATGCTGAGGTGGTGGGATACGGCCTCTCCGGCGACGCCTTCCACATCACAGCCCCTTCGGAGGATGGCGATGGCGCCTATCGTTGCATGCAGATGGCGCTGAAGCGCGCGGGTCTGACTGCCGCCGACGTCGACTACATCAATGCCCACGGCACATCCACCATGGCCGACACGATCGAGCTCGGCGCCGTGGAACGGCTGGTCGGCGACAGCGCTTCCAGGATTTCAATGTCTTCGACGAAGTCGGCGATCGGGCATCTGCTCGGGGCCGCAGGCGCGGTCGAGGCGATCTTCTCGGCTCTGGCGATTCGCGACAGTATCGCTCCGCCGACACTCAATCTCGACAACCCGTCGGTCGAAACGAAAATCGATCTGGTGCCGCATTTCGCCCGCGAGCGCGAGATCAGTGTGGCGCTCTCGAATTCCTTCGGCTTCGGCGGCACGAACGCATCGCTGGTTCTGCGCCGATACAGGGGCGACTGAGGCTCGGTTTCCAACGCCGGGCTCACGGGGACGGAACGGCAGTGGAGGCGGCACGGCTGTCTTTCCTCATCCTGCCGTGTCCCGTTTTTTGCCGCAATGCTCGCTAAAAGCTGTGATCGGAAGGATTCTGGGCCGGACGCCGGACGAGGAGGTATGCGGGCAGCATGCGGAGCGCATGCCGTGGATCACCTGTTGAGAACCAATCGTGCTGATGAATTCGGATCGAAGCGAATCGAGATCATCGCGAACGGGTGGCTATGTTCGCGCAAGGCACAGCTGGCAATTGTAGTATATCCATTGCCCTGACATATTCATGCTAGCCGCCGGCCTAAGCCGAAATTCGCGCCGGTGGCGGCTCGAACGAAGTAGTGAATTTCGGATTCGGGATCATCGTGAGCGACTCAAACGAAAGCAGCGCGGCTCAATTCGGCCGCAATGAGACCGGGAGCAACGGGCCGATCATTCCGAAGTCGGCTAACGAGGCGTTGCGTCCTGAGAAAGTTCCCCAGCCGCCTAAGCGTTCACGCAAGGCGCGCAGTCAGCTCGTCATCTTCTTAAACTTCGTGATGTCGATTGTCGTCTTCCTGGCGCTTGCGGCCGCCGGCGCCGTCTATTACGCGATGCACGAATACGAAAAGCCCGGCCCGCTCGAGGCGAACAAGAATTTCATCGTTCGAAGCGGTGCCGGCATCTCGGAAATCGCGAATGGACTGGAGCGCAACGACATCATCACCGACGCACGCGTCTTCCGCTTCGTCTCCGAGGCCTATCTCGACAACGACACGCTGAAGGCAGGCGAGTACGAGATCAAGGCTCATGCCTCGATGCAGGAGATCATGCAGCTCCTGAAGTCCGGCAAGTCGATCCTCTATTCCGTGTCGATGCCGGAAGGGCTGACTGTTAAGCAGATGTTCCGCAAGCTTGCCGACGATCCGGTGCTGGTCGGCGATCTGCCGTCCGACCTGCCGCCGGAGGGATCGCTCAAGCCTGACACCTACAAGTTCACGCGCGGAACCCAGCGATCCGAGATCGTCCAGCAGATGAGCGCGGCGCAGAAGGCGCTCGTGGAGCAGATCTGGGATAAACGCGATCCCGATCTGCCGATTTCGACGATCGAGGAATTCGTGACGCTCGCCTCGATCGTCGAGAAGGAGACCGGACGAGCGGACGAGCGGCCGCGGGTCGCTTCGGTCTTCATCAACCGGCTGGAGAAGGGCATGCGGCTGCAGTCGGATCCGACGATCATCTACGGCATCTTTGGCGGCGAGGGAAAACCCGCCGATCGGGTGATCCTGAAAGCGGACCTCGACAAGGACACGCCCTACAACACTTATATCATCAAGGGTCTGCCGCCGACGCCGATCGCCAATCCCGGCAGGGCAGCGCTTGAGGCGGTCGCCAATCCCTCGCGCACGCCGGAGCTTTATTTTGTCGCCGACGGTACGGGTGGGCATGTCTTCGCGGAGACGCTCGACGAACACAATGCCAATGTCCGGCGTTGGCGCAAACTTGAAGCCGAGAAGGCGGCTGAAGCAGCAAAAGCGGCTGCGGAAACCACGCCGACGATCGAGGCGCAATAACGACAGGCTCTATTGTGGGCGACAGCCGGGCGGCGCGGATATTCCTTGCGGGAAATCGCGCCGCCGACCTATCTCTGTTGTAGCGACAGTGCCGCGTGTCTTTTCAAGCGCGCAAGTTTCGCTGATGAATCACTGTATCGCGTGCGGTTTCAGGAACAATGCAGTAGCGGATGGAGGAAATGATGCCGCTCCAATCGATGACCGGCTTTGCCAGGAGAGAGGGGAGCAGCGGACGTTATCGCTGGGTCTGGGAGCTCCGCTCGGTCAATGGCAAGGGTTTGGACCTGCGGGTCCGTCTACCCCAGGGGCTGGAGCGTTTCGAGCCGGACTGTCGGCGCCTGGCCGCGCAATATTTCGCGCGCGGCAACCTGCAGATGGCCCTCTCACTGGCAAGCGGCGAGACCGCGGTCGAGGCCGTCATCAATCACGAGGCCCTGGCAGCAGTTATGAAACTCCGTGAGAAAATCGTCGATATCGTCGATCCAGCGCCGCTTCGGTTCGACACGCTTCTTTCGATCCGAGGCATCGTCGATTTTCGCGAAGCGGAGGAAAGCGACACCGAGCGCGAGGCGCGCGACGCCGATATCCTTGACGGCCTGGAACAGGCGCTTACCGATCTCAAGGCGATGCGGGAGGAGGAGGGGAGCGCACTGGGGCGGATCCTGTTTGCACACGTGGACCAGATTGAGCGGCTGAAGGCGACGATCGATAAGGATCCGTCACGCAGCCCCCAGGCGATTGCCGAAAGGCTGGCGCAACAGATTGCGCTGGTGATGGAGAATGTCTCTTCCATCGACCGCGAGAGATTGCATGCAGAGGTCGCCCTGCTTGCCACGAAAGCCGACCTCAAGGAAGAAATCGATCGCCTCGGCGCGCATATCGCCGCCGCGCGTGACCTTTTGACGAAGGGCGGACCGATCGGGCGCAAGCTCGATTTTCTTGCACAGGAATTTAACCGGGAATCGAATACGATCTGCTCGAAGGCGAATGCCGCCGCCGTTTCGGCCGCGGGCATCGAGTTAAAGGTCGTGATCGACCAGTTCCGTGAACAGGTTCAGAACTTGGAGTAAGACATGAAACCGGCGGCCTCGCCCATCAAGATTGCCCGTCGCGGATTGATGCTCGTGATTTCATCGCCATCGGGCGCCGGAAAATCGACGATCGCACGAAACCTCCTCGAGGCCGATCCGGAACTGAGCATCTCCGTCAGCGTCACCACGCGGGCGCGGCGGCCGAGCGAAATCGAGGGCCGGCACTACTTCTTCAAGACGGTCCGTGAGTTCGAGGCCCTGAAGGCAACGGACTCGCTGCTCGAATGGGCCGAGGTGCATGGCAACTACTACGGCACCCCGCGCGATGCCGTGGAGACGGCAATGGCCGAGGGCCGCGACATGCTCTTCGACATCGATTGGCAGGGCGCCCAGCAATTGCAGGAGAGGATGGCGGGCGACGTGGTCTCGATCTTCATCCTGCCGCCGACCATGGCTGAACTTCAGTCGCGCCTGCACCGCCGCGCCGAAGACACCGAGGAAGTCATCGCAACCCGCCTCGCCAATTCCCGCGCCGAGATCGAGCATTGGCGCGAATATGATTATATCGTCGTCAATGACGATCTCGACCGCGCCTTCTCCGCCGTCCGCTCCATCATCGAAGCAGAGCGGCTTCGCCGCGACCGGCGCCCCGGACTCTTCGAGTTCGTCAATGGGCTGTTGACGGAAAATCCCTTTTGACGCCTGCCGCCGCAGGCGCCTAGCCCCCTTATGGGGAGGGGTTCGTCGCCGATTCGAGTTGCCCGGTAGGCCAGTGCTTTCTAAAGGCAATTCGCCAGCCGGCAGAATTCCTCGACCGTCAGCGTTTCCGCGCGGCGCTGCGGATCGATGCCTGCCTTGGCGAGAAGCGCTTCGCCGCCGAGCGGTTTCAGGCTTTGCCGCAGCATCTTGCGACGCTGGCCGAAGGCCGCCTGCGTCACTTTTTCGAGCGCCGACACCGGACAGGGTATCGGATTTTCAATCGGCTCGATATGGACGACGGTAGACGTTACTTTCGGCGATGGCGTGAAGGCCTGCGGCGGCACGTCGAAGGCGAGCCGTGCCTTGGTCCGCCAGCCGCAGAGCACGCCCAGGCGGCCGTAATGGTCGTCATTGGCGCTCGCTACGATCCGGAGACCCACTTCG
Organism: Sinorhizobium sp.; assembly: GCA_031178305.1. Lineage (GTDB taxonomy): Bacteria > Pseudomonadota > Alphaproteobacteria > Rhizobiales > Rhizobiaceae > Sinorhizobium. The sequence continues at coordinate 17,902 of JAPSJG010000006.1, read as the reverse complement.
CGCTGGAACATCAGCGTCATCGACTGCCAGAAGGGCGGCCAGCGCTTGGGCAGGAGCCAATTGACGAGAAGCTGAGTGCCGACATTGTAGGGGAGGTTGGCGATGATACACACGGGACCCTCGGCGAGCTGCTCGAATTCGACCTTCAGAGCATCGCCCTCGATGATCTTGAGCCGGTCCGGATAATGGGCGCCGATCTCGGTAAGTGCCGGCAGGCAGCGCGCGTCCCGCTCTACGGCCACGACCTTCTTCGCACCGAGCGCAAGGATTGCGCGCGTCAGTCCGCCAGGGCCGGGCCCTACTTCGATCACTGTTACACCCTCGAGCGGGCCTGCGGTGCGTGCGATCTTCTGCGTCAGGTTGAGATCGAGCAGGAAGTTTTGTCCGAGCGCCTTCTTCGCGTCGAGTCCGTGGCGTTGGATGACCTCACGAAGCGGCGGCAGGCCGTCGAGCGCCGCCATCAGCGATCCGCTCCTGCCGTATTGCCGGCGAGTTCCGAGGCCAGGCGCAAGGCGGCGAGCAGGCTTTCCTCGCGTGCGACCCCTTTTCCGGCGATGCCGAAGGCCGTGCCGTGGTCCGGTGATGTGCGGATGAAAGGCAGGCCCAGCGTGACATTGACGCTGTCGTCGAAGCCAAGCGCCTTTGCGGGGATCAGCGCCTGATCGTGATACATGCAGATCGCGACGTCGTAAGTCTCCCTGGCACGGTCGTGGAACATGGTGTCGGCCGGAAGCGGGCCGGCGACATTCAGTCCCTCGCTACGTAAGCGGTCGATGACCGGGCGGATGACCGCATCGTCCTCCAGCCCGAGTGCTCCGCCTTCACCGGCATGCGGATTGAGCCCGGCGATCGCGAGGCGTGGCGCGCCCAAGCCGAAGCGGCGTTTCAAATCCGCGGCCGTAACGACGCAAGTCCGATAGATCAGTTCCGGCGTCAGCGCAGCGGGAACATCCTTGAGCGGAATATGGATGGTCACCGGAACGGCGCGCAGCTTCGGCCCTGCAAGCATCATCACCGGCAGGGCGGGGGACCCGGTCGCCTTCTCGGCTAAATCGGCGAGGTACTCCGTGTGGCCGGGAAAACGGAAGCCGGCCTCATAGAGCACGGCTTTTGCGATCGGATTGGTGGTGACGGCCGAGGCCTGGCCGCTCATCACGAGCCGGACGGCCATATCGATCGCATCCGTTACGGCCGCTGCATTTGCAGCATCCGGCTCTCCAGCGACGACGGGTGCGGGACAACGAACCGGCAGTACCGGCAGGCTGTCGGCGAAAGCCGCTGCCGCACCATCGCAGTCGGTTTCCCTGATCGGCGCGGCGAAACCTAGCGCATTGGCACGCGCGGAAAGCACCGAAGGGTCTCCAATGAAGAGAAACGGCGGTGGTTCCTGCGTCCGTCGTCTCGCCCAGATGGCGAGGGTGATGTCGGGGCCAATGCCGGCCGGATCGCCCATTGTCAGGGCGATCGGCTTGCCGCTCGTCTCGTTCATGGTGGCCCGTTACTTGTTGATGATCTGCGCCTTCGCGCGCAGTTCCTCGAGATAACGCTCGCTGTTGGGATCTTCGCCGCCCTTCTTCTTGCCGATGTCCTCGGCGCGGAAGACGATTTCGGCGGCAGTGTCGTCGTTGACCTGGCGCTTCTTGCAGATTGCCAGATATTCGACACCCCTTTCGGTGACGCGCGTGCCGGTCGTCAGGCCGTCACCCGCCTTTTCTATCAGCGGCTTCCACTCTTCGGGCAATTGCTGCGCAAGTACACGGCCGAGACTACGGATCGAGACGTCGCGGTAGTTTGCGGCAAAGACCTTGGAGGTTTCGCAGCCCGGGAACTTCGAGCGAGAAGCATCTGCCTCGGCCTGCCGCTTCCCTGTGATCGCGCCGCGTTTCGATTGCGGGATGACGAAGATCACCTGCTGGAGGAAGTATTCCGTGGTTACGGGTTTGTCGCCGCCGCCTTCCATCATGCGCTTGACCAGGTCGCCGCCGGAAAGGCGGTTCGCGCCGCCATAGCGGAAATTGACCAGCCGCGGCCAACTCATCTGAACCGCGATATATTGCTTGAAGTGTTCGATCCCGACGCCGGCCTGCTCGAGGATCTTGCCGAGCTGCTCCGTAGAGAGCTTGTTGCCGGCGGCAAAACGCGCATAGGCGGCGTCGACCTCCTGGGTGCTGACAGACTGCTGGACGCGAGCGATCTCGGCGCGCTTCAGGACTTCGTCGATCAGTTGCTTTTTCGCTTCTGCGGCTCCGCCGCCCTGCCGCTGAAGGCGGAGGAAGGCAGCGCGCTTGGCAATGTCGCCCGAGGTGATCACCGTATTGTTGACGATCACCCTGACCTCGCTTGCAGCCTCGACGACCGCGGCTGCCGCAAAGCTCAATGCCCCGGCGAGCGCCAGCGTAGCGACCGCCCTCACGATCGAGAATTTCCCACCCATCATCATTCCTTGCTCGTTCCGCGCTCAAGGGTGAGCGACCTTCCCGGTCACGCTCTCCCGGATAATTTTATGGCAAATGCATAATACATGCGGCCAAACGATGACAAGACCGCATGATGCGTAGCGAGGCAGAGGAGGGCGCGATTGCCGTCATCGCGCCGTTCAGGGGCGTATCCTTAGAAATAGTCGAGCTCTTCGAATTCGGTGCTGCCCACATTGACGTCGCCGAGCGTGCGGAAACTGATGCGGGCGCCGATCGACCAGTCGTTTGCGAGCGAGCTGTCGGTATCGCGTTCCTGCCTGTAGACGATCGAGAACAGCGTGTCCTGGTCGTCATAGGTGATCCCGACGCCGTTGCGGGTTACGACGCCGGCATTGATATCGTAGGTTACCGCGCCGAAGACGGACCAGTAATCGTGGAAGCGATAGGCGGCTGCCGTCTGCACCTCATCCTGATCGGACGTCGAGCCGTAGAGTGGTTGTGCCTCGATCCGCGTATAGGTCAGGGCTGCCTGCCAGGTCAGGCCGAGATAGCCGACCGTCGCATCGGCGCGGCGCAATCTGAAGTTCTTCTCGTCGAGCCGTCCGGAGAGGCTCGCCATCAGCCCGGACGGTGCATCGATACCGAACATCGCCACATAGTCGGAGCGGTCGGTTTCCAGACCCGAATCCGAGCCGACCTTGACGAGATCATCCGTCGCGAAGGAGTTGACACCGCCAATATGGAAGGACTGGCCAGCAACGGCGCGTAGGCCGTATCCATTGTCAAAGGATCCGGTATAGCGCAAGCCGATATTGGCGCGCGTTCCGCCCTCGATGCGGTCGAAGCCGGAAAATTTGTCGCGCTCAAAGAGATTTGTTGCGTCGAAGACGAAGCTCTGGGCGTCCTCGTTCGGGAGCGCGCCGGCAAACTGTTCGTTCGGACGCACGTAGATCTGGCCGATCGGCTCCAGTATGTGGCTGCTTCCCTCACCGGCAAAGAGCATCGGGTAGCGTGCCTCGAGCCCGGCGGTGAGCATGCGCCGCGTCACGGCATCGCTGTTGGTGAAGGTACCCGTATAGCCGGCGCCCGGGTCGTCCATATTGATTCCGATGGCATCGCCGCGCGCCGCAAGCAGCGGAGTCAGCACGAGCCCCCCCGGCGCTATGAACGTCCGCTTCCATTCGACGTCCGCGGTCAGCCGATGCGACGTCCCCTCGAGGCCGGGGAAACGTTCGACGCCCAATGCAGTGATATCCCTGTCGAGGCGGCTGCGCTTGACGTTGGTAAGATTGATATCGGCATTGAGTTCGCCGCCGAAGACCGGCCCCGGCGCGGTGTAGGAATAGTCGAGGACCTGCGCGATCGGTTGCTGATTTTCGGCCAGGCTGTCCGGATCGGCATCCTGGATGTCGAAATAGAAGGCGCGTAGGTCGAAATGGTTACGCTCGCCGAGCCCAGACAGATAGGCTTGGTTGGTGTAGGTCGTACCGTCGAAGGTCGAAAGGTCGTAGGTCTTGGCGAAGTTATTGTCGGTCTGGACGAGAACGTCCCAGCCAAAGGTCCAGCGCGGGTTGATTTCGAACCGGCCCCTCGAGGCCACCATGGCGCGATTGGTTTCCAGCGCGTCGACGGTGCCTGGCGTGAACTGGTCCCTGTCCAACTGGCTGATGCCGGCGACGTTCAGCGTGTGCAGGCCATTGTGGAACCGCTGGCGGAACTCGCCCTCGAGCAGGAAGCCCTGGCGTGTCAGGCCGGTCGCGGTGATCGTCGCATCCATGTAGGGCGAAATTGCCCAGTAGTAGGGCACGCTGACGCCCGCGCCGAGTTTCTGCGCATAGCGGAAGTGCGGAAACAGGAAACCGCTCTTGCGCTTGACCGTGTGGTCGGGGATCTCCATCACCGGAATATAGGCGATGGGTCTACCGAACAGCTCGAAATAGGCGTTTTCGAGCCGGACCGTATGGGTACGGCCGTTCTGGATCACGCGCTGGGCCTTGATGTGCCACAACGACCGATGCTCCGGCTTCGTAGCGCAGGGCGTACAAGCGGTGTAGACGGCCCTGTTGAGGATGAACAATTCGCCACTTCGGCGCTCGCCGGTCTCGGCGGCAAGCCTTGTGAGGTCGGTCGTTTCGATCCTGAGCGCTTCGACGAAACCATCGGCGAAATCGTCAGTGACGTCCATCTTCTCGGCATAGACGATGTTGCCGTCCGGCTCGATGAGCTGGATGTCGCCGGTTGCCAGGATGCGGCCGGACCTCTGGTCGTATTCGACCTGGCGGGCCACCATCTTGTAGCCGCCATACTCGATCTGGACATTGCCGCGCACGGTCACTTTTTCCGCGTCGCGATTGTAGACGAGCTCGTTGGCGGTGAGCAGCAGCTTGGCGTCGGCCGCGATGTTCGGCTGCAGCGAATCGATTCGCGTTCCTGCGTCCTGCGCCATGGCTGGCGCATTCATTCCGATGGCAAGGGCATGCAACGCCACGCCTGCAAGCAGGGCAGCATTGATCAGTTTCATACGTTTGCGGTTGCCTGCCGCCACTAGCCATCCTCCTGATGCAGTAGAATCGTCGAGCCCAGCGCCATCGCTACAACAACTGGCAACCAGGCTGCAACGAACGGAGGCACGATACCGCTGCTTCCGAATGCTTTTACAAGCACGGTGACGACATAAAGCACGAAGCCTGAGAGGATTCCACCGAGAATTACGGAGCGCGATTGGTTGAACCGGCTAAATTTCAGGGACACGCATGCGGCGATCAGGGTCATTGCAACGAGAAGCAGCGGCAGCGACAGGAGGGAGTGCAGCTGCGTCTCCATGCCATTCGTCGAGAAGCCGAAGGAGCGGGCGATCTCGATCTTGCGTGGAAGATCGAAAAACTGAATGGAATCAGCCTTTGCGAGGCGTTCCTGGACGAATTCCGGTTTCAAATTGGTGCGAACCTGTGCCGTTTGTTTACGCTGCGGCAGACGTCCGTTCCCAGTTTCCATGACATCGTTAAGAAGCCAGTAACCATCTTCGAGTTTCGCCGATCTCGCGTCCTGCCTGAGAATGATCGTTCCCTGTGGATCGAAGTGGATAACAGTGACGTTGATCAGCTCGGTGCCGCCATTCTGGACCGACCGGGCGCCGATGATCGTGTCGGTGCCGTCATAGATCTGGCGCAACCAGGGAATCGAGTTGGTTTGCGCCGCGCGCGACGAGCCCCACTCGGCTTCGAGCGCCTCGGCTCTCTGCGTACCCCAGGCGGCGAGCGGATTGAGTGCAATCACGGCGAGTACGCCGAGCAGGAACGCGCCGAGCACGAACGGCCTTAGAAATTGCCAGACGGAAATGCCGGCGGCCCGTGTGACGACCAGTTCGTAGCGCCGGTTGAGTGAGATCAGGGCTGCCATTGCCGCAAACAGTGCCACGAAGGGAACCGTCTGCTGCAGGATCATCGGAATGCGAAACGATGTCATCAACAGTGCGCCGGTGATCGTATAGTGCGGCAAGGCCGACATGCGCGTGGCCAGTTCACTGAAATCGATGATGAAGATCAGCGCAAAGATCCCAATGAGGAACCAGAAAGCCGTGATCATGTAACGCTTGAAGAAATAAAGGCCGAGCGTGTTGAAGATCATGATGTCTGCTCCCCGTCAGCGCCCACCGGCCGCAGGAGCCGGAGCCGGATCATGAGGTCCGAAAGCTTCTCCTGCCACGTCGTGGGAATGTCGAGGCGTCGGTTGCTGGCAAGCTGTCGGATCGCCAAAGCACCGGTCAGCAACGGAACGATGTACATCAGCGGCACGAACCAGATGGAGTCTTCCGCACTGTTGCCGGCATAGAAGGTCATCCAGCGGATGACCAGAGCGGCCGCGACCCCGCTTATCATCGGATGCACGCGGGCCTCGCGATGGGAACGTGCATCGCTGCTGACGACGAGGGCGATAAGCCCGAACAGCAACGGATAGCTCCATTCCGTGAAGCGTCGATGGAGCTCCGCAGTGAAGGTCAGCGGCGCCTTCTTGTAGGCCGGATCTTCCGGGTCCGGGTTCAACAGGTAGAAAAGGTCGCGATCCTTTGCACGGATGTTGGCCCCTCCCGTCGCCTTGGTCAGTTCCGCCAGATCGAAGGCGTAGGAATCGAATTTGATGACGGAAACGCCGCCGTCCGGCAGTTTGCGGTGAACCTCGCCGTCCTTCATCACGAGCGCGGAACTTTCCTCGTCGATTGCGCCCTCGCGGGCATAATAGACGAGCTCGAAATTTGGATTGCGCGAATCGGCGACGAAGATGCCGTGCAGAACGCCGCCGCCGCGCCTGGCGCCGACTTGCACGTAAAGGCCGTCGGTGATCTTTCGGAAGGAATTCTCCTGAACCACGGACGACAGCAGATTGGCATGGGCCGTCGCGATCATCTTGCGCACCGCGACGCGGGAGTAGGGCTCGACGAAATTGTCGATGGCGAAAGAAAGGATGCTGAGCCCGACAGCGAGATAGATCACCGGCCGGATGATCGACATGCGTGAGCCGCCGGCGGCGTTGAGCACCGTCAGTTCCGAATCGCTGTTCATCGCGCTCAGCGTCTGCGTGACGCCGATTACCAGTGCAAAGGGCAGGATAATCGGAATGACCGAAGGCAGGATCAGCGTCGCGAGCTTCAGGAAGGCGGAGACCGATTGGCCGCTGTCGGTGACGAGATTGACGTTGGTCAGCGCCTGCGTGGTCCAGACGATTCCGAGCAGGGGCAGGAGCGTTGCGAGGAACATCATCGCGGCGCGCCGGAAAATATAGCGTTCGATCAGCTTCATAGCCGCTTCCGGTCCAAGGTCCTGCTCTGGATCACGATTGCCGATCGATAGGCACCCGTGATCGATTCCGACAAGCGCGCACCGAGTCCGCGCTTCATGTCATCCCAGCCGCTTCCGTGCCGTCGTCGACTCCTTGGTCGCCTGTCGGCCGGTCAGGTCTTCATTCCTCCGTTGCAAACCAGAATCTATAACAACAGGGATAATATAAGGCGAAGAACTCCGGTTAAGCGCATGTAAACATATGTGGGCATCTTGCCAAGCGCCTCAAAAGCGAGAAGGGTGCGCGCCGTGGTTTTTGATCCTTGGCCGCCACGCGAATGTCCGCCACTGTAGCCGTCCGGTAACAGGCCCCGGCGGAGCTCAATCAGATACGTCCGGAGTCCTGCATGCCGATGAAATTCGAGGTCACATTCAGCAAGTCCAACCGGCCCGCGGGCGGGGTCGCGGTTCTCCTGCAGGTCGCCAATGCCAAGGAGCCGGCCGGTGCGGCTGTCGCCGATCCCGAGGGCGTCCTGGCGAAGGCGGTGAAGGTCGGCAAGTTCACCGGCAAGGCGCTCTCGACTCTCGATATCGTTGCTCCTCACGGCTCGCCCGCCGATCGCATCGTGCTTCTCGGCCTCGGCAGCGCGGCGGAACTTAGCGATCACGATTGGCTGAAGGCCGGCGGCGCCGTGGCTGCCAAGCTGCGCTCCGCCGAGAAGGCGACCATCTTTCTCGATGCTCCCGGTATCGACGTCAGTGGCAAGGCGGCGGCGGATTTTGCCCTCGGCATGGAAATGAATGCCTATGCCTTTGACAGCTACAAGACGCGGAAGTCCGATGATGAGTCGAAAACCGCGCAGAAACCAGTCAAGGTCACCATCGTTACCGGCAGCGTCATCGCTGCCAAGAAGGCGTACGCGACCGCTCAGGCGATCGGCGAGGGTGTCTTTCTCGCGCGTGACCTCGTCAATGAGCCTGCCAACGTGCTTGGCCCGCTCGAGTTCGCCGCGCGAACGAAGGAATTGGAGAAACTCGGAGTAGAGGTCGAGATACTCACCGAGCGGGAGATGAAGAAACTCGGCATGGGCGCGCTGCTTGGCGTTGCCCAAGGATCCGCCCGGCCGCCGCGGCTTGTCGTGATGCACTGGAAGGGCGGCAAGGCGAAGGATAAGCCGCTCGCCTTCATCGGAAAGGGCGTCGTGTTCGACACCGGGGGCATTTCGATCAAGCCCGCCTCGGGCATGGAGGACATGAAGGGCGACATGGGTGGCGCCGCCGCGGTCACCGGCCTCATGCACGCGCTGGCCGCGCGCAAGGCAAGCGTCAATGCGGTTGGCCTCATCGGCTTGGTGGAGAACATGCCGGACGGCAGCGCGCAGAGGCCGGGCGATATCGTGACGTCGATGTCCGGCCAGACCATCGAGGTCATCAACACCGACGCCGAAGGCCGGCTCGTGCTCTGCGATGCCCTCTGGTACTGCAACGACCGGTTCAAGCCGACGGCGATGATCGATCTGGCGACGCTGACCGGTGCGATCATGGTCGCCCTCAGCAACCACTATGCCGGGTTGTTCTCCAATGACGATCGCCTGGCCGAGCAATTGCTCGCTGCCGGCAGGACGACGCAGGAGCGCCTGTGGCGGATGCCGCTCGGCAAGGAATACGACAAGATGATCGACAGCAAGTTTGCCGATATGAAGAATACCGGCGGCCGCCACGGCGGCTCGGTGACGGCGGCGCAGTTTTTGAAGCGCTTCGTCAAGGATACGCCCTGGGCGCATCTCGACATCGCCGGCACGGCCATGGGCTCGCCGACGGACGAGATCAACCAGTCCTGGGGCTCCGGCTTCGGCGTGCGCCTTCTCGACGAACTCGTTCGCGCGAATTACGAATCCTAGAGCATTATGCGGTCAGGTGGAATCACCTGACGTCCGGCAAGAACAACTGGATAGCGCGGTGGCGCAAACGCAAGTGAGCGCATCCCGCTCTAGTTCCGCGGCGATGAGGCGGGTTCCGGAAGACATGACCGAGATCCTTTTCTACCACCTGACCGAATCGAAGCTCGAGGACGCCCTGCCGCCGCTCCTCGACAAGAGCATCGAACGCGGCTGGCGCGTGGCGGTGCAGACGGTCGACGCCGAAAGGCGCGACGCACTGGATACGCATCTATGGGTCTATCGCGACGACAGCTTCCTGCCGCACGGCACGGATGCGGGCGAGTTCGCCGCCGAGCAGCCAATCCTGATCGTTGCCAACGAGGGCAACCCTAATGCGGCGACCGTGCGTTTCCTCGTCGATGGCGCCGAGCCGCCGCCGGTTTCGGAATACGAGCGAGTCGTCTTCATGTTCGACGGCTACGATCAGACACAGCTGGAGGCGGCGCGCGCCCAATGGAAACGGCTGAAAGCCGAGGGGCACAATCTCACCTACTGGCAGCAGAATCGCGACGGCCGTTGGGAGAAGAAGGCGTGATCCTGCGTGTTCCGATCGGCGCGTTCGATTACCCTCCCCACAAGGGGGAGGGGCTTTGACGACCGCGGCGCGCGCCTGCCCGATTTTCAACCGTTAAGCCTGCGGAAGGGTCCAAGCAGAGGAGGAGAGGGTGCGGCTCGGAAGCCCCTCCCCCTTGTGGGAAGGGGTTGGGGAGGGGTTGACGTGCGGCGGCAATCAGCAATTGCGCCACCATCTCAATCGTAAAACGCCTCGACGAACTTGCGGCGGCCGAGCATGAAAGCGTCGGCGACGTGGCGGAGCGGCGCGAGGTCGACATCCGACGTGCCTGCCTCGATGATTTCGGCAAAGCGCCGGTAGAGCATTGGGTATTCCTGCTCCGGCTCCTCGTGGACGATCTGGCCGTCGATGGCGAGCTTGGCGCCGCCCTCGGAGAGTACCATTGCGCCGGCCTCGGTTTCCGCAATGATGTCCCAGCTCTGCTTGCCGGTCTGGCGCCAATCGAATTCGGCGGAGACATCGAGCTTCTGGGCGTCGCTGAAGGCGATCGTGGAAGCGATCGGCGCGTCGCGGTTCTCGGGGAATTCGAGCGTCGCCGAGGTTATGAAGATCGGCCGGGGCAGGATATGGGTGATGATCGAAAGAGCGTTGATGCCCGGGTCGAAGACGCCGAGCCCGCCGGCAGCCCAGATCCATTCCTGGTTGGGATGCCAGTGACGCACATCCTCCTTCCAGATGATCGTGACGCTCTGGACCGTGGTGGAGGCGAGAAACGCTTTTGCGGCTTCGACCGCCGGCGCATAGCGCGAATGCCAGCTCGCAAATAGCGAGACGCTCTTTGCGGCGGCAAGCGCCTCCAGGTCGGCAACCTCGCTCAAGGTCGCACCCGGCGGCTTTTCGAGAAAGACGTGCTTGCCAGCCTCAAGCGCGGTGCGGGCCGCCTGGTAGCGAAATTGCGGCGGCATGCAAAGCGAAACCGCCTCGATCGCGGGTACGGCTTCAAGCATCGCCTCGATCGACTTGAAATTTTCGATGCCGTCGACGGTTCCGTGGCGGCTCGCCGCCGCAACCAGTTGGTAGTCGGCATTCTTTGCAAGCGCCGGCAGGTGCTGATCGCGCACGATTTTGCCGACGCCGACAATGGCAATCTTGATGGGAGACATGGTGTTTCGCTCAAATTAGTATGACTTATTGCTGCTCTTGTAGCAGATTGGAGAGAGCGGGCAAGCCGACTTCGCTAAGGATAAGCTGCCAGCTTGGGGCACAAAATGCAAACAAACCTGTTAGGGCGCCGTTGCGCTCGAGAATGACCGTTGAGGAATGACATGCCGAACATCCGCCACGCGACGCGCGCCGAGCTTGATACGATAATCGACTGGGCGGCCAGGGAGGGCTGGAACCCTGGAGTTGAGGATGGCAATGCCTTCTGGACCGCCGACCCGGAGGGCTATTGGGTTGCGACCGAGGACGATGCGCTGGCAGCGGCCGTTTCCCTCGTGCGATATGGCGGCCAGTATGCCTTTCTGGGGCTCTACATCGCCGATCCGGCCTACCGGGGCAGGGGTATCGGCTTCGCCCTGTGGCAACATGCAATTCACCGCGCCGAGGGCCGGACCATCGGCCTCGACGGGGTCGTTGGCCGGCAGGAAAACTATCGGAAATCAGGCTTCGTCTGGTCACATGCGAATATCCGCTATGGCGGAGCTGTGAGCGCAACAGAACCACCGGGCACTGATCTCGTCGATGTGGCGCCGGTTCATACGGCTGCGCTGATCGATTATGACCGTCGGTTCAATCCGGCCCGCCGCGATGCATTCCTTCACGAATGGACCAAACAGTTACAAACGCGACGTAGCGTCATTCTGTTGCGCGACGGCACGATCGTCGGCTACGGAACGATCCGCGCCTGCCGCGAAGGCTTCAAGATCGGTCCGCTCTTTGCCGACAGCGAGACGGGTGCCGACCTCATCTTCCGGAAGCTGGCCGCCGGCGTCAGGGGCGCACGCGTCTATCTCGACCTTCCCGAGCCGAACGCCTCTGCGCGGGCGCTCTGCGCACGTTACAACATGAAGCCGGTTTTCGAGACCGCACGCATGTACCGCGGTCCCGCGCCGGACCTGCCCTTGGGGCGGATCTATGGGATAACGACCTTCGAGCTTGGGTGAGCGGCTGGCTATTGCCTTGCTACTTGCATGTGTCCTTAAATCGACCTCAATCTAAGGACAAAGAAGGGCTACAGCGACCTTTGCGCGTCTGATAAGACGCGCGGCGCTGTAGATCACGATGAATTTAGGTCGGATCGACCTAAAATCATAAACGTGATCGAGTCTAAGAAGTTGGTGCGAGCGGAAAGCCGCGCACACTTTTCCTCACCCCGCGCTAGCCTGCCATCGCCTCTTCGTACTCGGCCGACAGCGCAAGCCATTGTTCTTCGGCCTCTGCGAGTTTTACCGCTGCTTCGGCGCGTTCCTTGGCCCTCTGGGCGGCCTTGGCCGGCGCCTTCTCGTAAAGCGCGGGATCGGCAAGTTCTGCATCAAGTGCCTGAATCAGTTTCTCCAGTTTCCCGGTCAAGGACTCGATCTCGTTGATCTTTTTCTTCAGCGGAGCGAGCGAGGCACGCTTGTCGGCACTGGCCTTGCGCTGGTCGGCCTTGGAGAGGGCTTCATCCGAGCCGTTCGCCCTCGGTTTCTCGTCCCGCGGCTTGGGGCCGCCGACAATGAGGCTGCGGTAGTCGTCGAGATCGCCGTCGTAATTTGTAACCGTTCCGTTACTGACCAGCCACAGCCGGTCGGCGGTCGCCTCGATCAAATGTCGGTCGTGCGAGATCAGGATGACGGCGCCGGAATAGTCGTTGAGGGCGGCGATCAGCGCATTGCGGCTGTCGATGTCCAGGTGGTTGGTCGGTTCGTCAAGGATGAGCAGGTTCGGCGCCTCGAAGGCGGCAAGCCCCATCAGCAGCCGCGCCTTCTCGCCGCCGGAGAGGTCCTTGGCGGCCGTATCCATCTTCTCCGTCGCGAGCCCCATTTGGGCAACGCGCGAGCGCACCTTCGCTTCCGGCGCGTCCGGCATCAGGCGGCGCACGTGCTCCACCGGGCTTTGCGTCGGGACGAGGTCATCGAGCTGGTGCTGGGCGAAGAAGCCGACCTTAAGCCCGGGCGCGACGCGCACCTCGCCGGTTTCGGCCTCGAGGCGGCCGGAGATGAATTTTGCGAAGGTGGACTTGCCGTTGCCGTTCGACCCGAGCAGCGCGATACGATCGTCCGCATCGATCCGGAGGTTGAGTCGCTTCAGGATCGGCTTCCCGTGCTCGTAGCCGACAGCGCCGCCCTGAATGGCGATAATGGGGGAGGCGACCTGCTTTTCCGGGTCCGGGAAGGTGAAACCCCGGACATGCTCCTCGATCACGGCTGCGACGGTGCCCATGCGCTCCAGCGCCTTGATGCGGCTTTGGGCCTGACGCGCCTTCGTCGCCTTCGCCCTGAAACGATCGATGAAGCTCTGGAGATGCTTGCGCGCCGCTTCGTTCTTGGCCCGCGCCTTCATCTGCAATTCGTCGGCCTCCGCCTTCTGCCGCTCGAACTGGTCGTAGGAGCCGCGATAGAAGGTGAGCTTCTTCTGATCGAGGTGAACGATGGCGTTGACGGCGGTGTTCAGGAGGTCCCGGTCGTGGCTGATGATGATGACCGTATGCGGATAGCGGCGGATATAGTCCTCCAGCCAGAGTGTGCCTTCGAGATCGAGATAGTTGGTCGGCTCGTCGAGGAGAAGCAGGTCCGGCTCGGAAAAGAGCACGGCCGCAAGCGCCACGCGCATGCGCCAGCCGCCGGAGTAGGAGGAGGCCGGACGCTGCTGCGCGTCGTGATCGAAGCCTAGGCCGGCGAGAATGCTCGCCGCCCGCGCTTCCGCCGAATGGGCGCCGATATCGGCAAGCCGCATCTGGATTTCCGCGATGCGATGCGGGTCCCTCGCGGTTTCAGCCTCGGCGAGAAGAGCCGTGCGTTCCTTGTCCGCCTTGAGCACGATCTCGATCAGCGGTTCGTCCGTGCCGGGCGCCTCCTGCGCCACCTGGCCGATCCGCGCGTGCCTCGGCAAGGCGACATCGCCCTCCTCGGCAGGAAGCTCGCTGGTGATAATGCGGAAGAGCGTCGACTTGCCGGCGCCATTGCGGCCCACGAGCCCCGCCTTCGTGCCCGCCGGAAGCGTCACGGAAGCGTTTTCGATGAGAAGACGGCCCGCGACGCGGGCGGAAAGGCCGGTGATCTGGATCATAGCGGCCTTTTGCCCGGACTTTTCCGGTAAGGCAAGGGGCCGCAGCTGCGCCCTCAAGGCCGTCCCATATATCCGCAGCGGGCGTTTTCAAGAAGGGATTGTTATCGGATCATGGACAACGTGTTCCGATAATCAATACTTCCAAGCCTCATGATGAGGACCCACATGGATAACCGAAGAGCGCTGAAACCGCTCTTCCGATCACTTGGCATCGGATCGGACGCCACCGGCACGGCCGCCGCGTTCGAAGAGACGATCCGATCGAGGTGGTCGTAATGAAACCTTCGTTCAAGTGAACAAGCTGATCTGGAGAGATGATCATGAGGAATGCCATCCACAACGCTCTTGCCGCTGCCCTTGTCGCCACCGCCGTTCTTGGCGGCGCATCCGCCGCTTTTGCCGGTGGCAACTACTATGAAGGGGTCAGCGACAAGCCGCTGTTCACCGACCGCGCTCCGAAGGCCCGCGCCGCGGTTCGTCATGACGCCAACGGCTCCGTCGATCGCGCCGCGACCGGCTCGGTTTCGGGCTATACCGCACAGCCGAAGGTAATCCGCGGCGGCGAAGGCGAATACTATCCGGGCCTCAGCCGCTAGCATTTTGCAGTCAGGTGGAATCACCTGACGTCGCACAAATGCAGCAAAAACAAAGGGTAGAGCGGCGGCGCGAACGCAAGTGAGTGCATTCCGCTCTAACGCGACCGCCATTCGACCGCATAACCTCCCAAGCAGCCCGGCTTCGCTCAGCGAAGCCGGGCTTTTATGCCATGAGAGCTCGATCGCAGTAGTGGCAACCGCTGCATCCGCAATTATACTTGACGATAATGGTCAGCAATAATATGCCGCCTCGCTAAAATGGAGGCGATCTTGGGGGCTGGCAATTCTTCGAACTTTCCGTTTGGCGCTGCGTATCTTGCCGCCCAGGGCGAGAAGCCGGCGCTTGTGCTGTCCGGCGGCCGAACCGTCAGCTATCGGGAGCTGGCAGAGCGCGTTGCCCGTCAGGCGTCGCAGTGGCGCGGCAGGCGTGGTTTGGTGATGCTTGAAGCCGATCTCTCCGAACATGCGGTGATCGGCTATCTCGCGGCGCTCGAGGCCGGTCACGCGGTCGCCCTGCAGGGGCGATGCGGCGCCGAAGCGGATTGCGCCATCTTCAGGCCGGAATATCGCTACCGCCGTTCCGACGGACGCTGGCGCGCCGAAAGGCTGGAGGGCAGCGACATTGCCCCCCATCCTGATCTCGCCGTGCTGCTTTCGACCTCGGGAAGCACCGGTCACGGCAAAAGCGTGCGCTTGTCCGCGGCAAATATTCAGTCCAATGCGCGGGCGATCGCCGAATATCTCGGCCTTACCGCCGAGGATCGGGCCTGCCTTATCCTGCCGCTTCATTATTCCTACGGTCTTTCCGTGCTGAACGCCCACCTCACGGTTGGCGCGAGCGTCTATCTTCCGGGCCGTTCCATTCTCGATGAGGGTTTCCTCGACGACCTTGCCGAAAGCGGCAGCACCAATCTTTCGGGCGTTCCCTATTCTT
Source organism: Sinorhizobium sp. (assembly GCA_031178305.1). Lineage (GTDB taxonomy): Bacteria > Pseudomonadota > Alphaproteobacteria > Rhizobiales > Rhizobiaceae > Sinorhizobium. The sequence continues at coordinate 2,457 of JAPSJG010000006.1, read as the reverse complement.
ACGAACTGCTGGAGAAGGTGGGCTTTCGGGAGCGCAGCTTTCCGTGCCTGCGCTTCCTGACCGTTGCCGGCGGGCGCTTGGCGCCAGAGACCGTTCGCCTCTACAACCAACATCTCGGCGCGCGCGGCGCCAGCCTCTTCGTGATGTACGGCCAGACGGAGGCCACCGCCCGCATGGCCTATATGCCGCCCGATCGCCTCGAGGGCAGGGAGGATAGGATCGGCATCGCAATTCCGGGCGGCAGGCTGACCATCGAGGATGAAGACGGCCGGCCGATCTCTGGTGTGGATCAGCCGGGCGAGCTTGTCTATCGCGGTCCGAATGTGATGATGGGCTATGCCCAATCGCGGGACGACCTCGCGCGTGGTGCCGAACTCGACGAACTGCGGACCGGCGACCTCGTGGTGCGGGACGTGGACGGATTTTTCCGCATCGTGGGGCGAACCAAGCGCATTTCCAAAATCGCCGGGCTTCGCATTGGGCACGACAGCCTTGAGGCCGCTCTCGAGCGTTACGGCATTGCCGCAGCCGTTGTCGGCAACGATATCAAAATTCATGCCTACTACTTGGGCGAACGCGATGCCGGGGAAGTCCGCCGGCTTCTCGTCGCCGCCAGCGGCCTGACCTTGCTGCAAATCGGGGCCACGTGCATCGACGCGCTGCCCCGGCTCGCATCAGGCAAGATCGACTATCAGGCACTGCGCGAGAGGATGGGCCGAAAGGATGCCGGCTTCCCCGGGCGGGAGGGCGTTCAAACGCTGTTCGAGCAACTCTTCTATCCGGCGAGAGTGCGGCCGGACGACAGCTTCCTGTCGCTTGGCGGCGACTCGCTCCGCTTCGTCCAGCTTTCTCTTGGTCTCGAAAAGATACTCGGGGTAGTGCCCGAGAAATGGGAAACGATGCCGGTCAGTGCCTTGGCGGCCCTGGACCGCCGGGAGAGCAAACGCCCGCAGGTCGGCATCGATCTCGTAATCCGCGCGCTGGCAATTGCGCTGGTCGTGCTCCATCACGAAACGCTGTGGCCGATCCCAGGTGGGGCGGCGGCAATGGTCATTCTCGCCGGATTCGGTCTTGCGCGCTTCCAGAGCGGTGCGCTGCTCTCGGGGTCGCTCGGGCGCCTATTGCGACCACTGGCCCAGATTCTGGTTCCCTACTACCTGATCGTCGCCGCTTACGCCGTCGCTTGGGGAGAAGTGCCCTGGGCCTCGGTCTTCCTCATCGGCAATTTCGGCTTCGCCGATCCGGGGCGCCATAGCATGGTGCCCTATCTCTACTGGTTCGTCGAAGCCTATTGCCAGATGCTGCTCGTTTTCGCGGCCTTGTTCGCCGTGCCCGCCGTCAGGCGTTCCGCCGCCGGCAGGCCCTTGGCGACCGGCATGGCCTTGCTTGCGGCGGCGTTTGCCGCCCGGCTTGCGCTGCCGCTGCTCTGGGGTATCGGCAATCGCCAGATATTCACCCTGCCGTGGAACCTCTACCTCGCAGTCATCGGCTGGTGCGCGGCGATTGCCGAGACGCGGCTCCAGCGGTCGATGCTGATGCTCGCAGGGACGGTGATCTTCCTCTACTTCGGCTTCTATGAAGCGGTCTGGGTCGGGACGACGATCAAATACCTGATGCAGATCGCCGTCCTTGCGGCGCTATTGTTCCTGCCGCGGATCCCCCTGCCGCGATGGGCCGTACAGCTGACGCTGCCGCTTTCGGCGGCAGGTTTCCATATCTACATCCTGCACCGTTTTGTGCCGGAACTCCTGCTCACGGCGGCGCAGCCGATCCTTTTGCCCATGGTCTTTTCGCTTTGCTCAATCGTCGGGGGCATACTGCTCGGCCTTGCGGTCTGGTGGGTCCAGAGCCAGCTTTTCAAATGGCTCGTGCACGTCCGGCGCGGCATGCATCCGCTGGCGTGGGCGAGCGGGCCTACAGCGCCGCGCGTCTTATCAGACGCGCAAAGGTCGCTGTAGCACTTTGAATTGCTGCATGTCCTTGTCCTTAAATCGAGGCGATTTAAGGAGACATGCAGTAGGCAGTTCTCATCAAGCAGCCCACTTCTTGCCCTCGGTCCGCAGAAAGTAGACCAGGTCCAGCGTCAGTGACGGTCGCCCAAGTGCGGTGAAGATGGCGTGCGCCTGCCCGCGATGATGCGTCTGGTGATTGAAGAAATGCGAAAGCGTCGGCCCCAGCCTCTGGATGATCTCCTCCGGCATGGTGAGCGGCGAGTAGGTGAAATGCGCGGCGAGACGCGCTTCGTCGAGGCTGTCGATCCAGGCGATGATACGCACGTCCTCAGCCGCACGCGCCGCCGTCAGGCCGACGAGATCCTCGTGGAGGATCGCATCGAGCCGCGTCGGGGCCTCGCCTTGCCGGGTGAACCGTTTCATCCATATCCGATCGGCGGCGAGGATGTGGTTGAGCGTCCTGTGCAAAGAGCCGAAGAAGGCGCCCTTGTCTTGCCGGTATTGC